>NZ_JAVRBR020000065.1:0-50861 GCF_034531165.2 Dendronalium sp. ChiSLP03b
TTGCCACTTGACGAATTGATATTTTCTCCTGAATATGTGCTGCAACTATTTTTTCTCGGAGATCGATTGAATATGCTTTCATGAAAAGATATTATTTTTCTTCTTACTAACTGTACCTCATAACAACGGGAAGTGCTGTAACACAATTTCTCGGATACGCTGAGCATCTATTTTCATAGAAGAACATATATTCAATAAATCTTTGCTAATAAATTCCAAATCAATTTCTTCAATTTTTTCTTTAATTATCCAGTCTGAATCTGGGTAACATTGCTGATATAAATCTACGAGAGCGAGCAAAACTTCAATGTATTCATTGGCACATTCAATATTACCATAAATAAAGTTAACAGGATGATTAATTTCATGAGCTATACCTGCTATCATTTGCCCAAGAGAAGACATTTTTTCTGTTTATATTAATTGTGCTTGGGTTGCTTTCAAGTCTTCCAAGGCATGTTGAAGTTCATGGGTTCGTTCTTCTACACGTTGCTCTAAAGTTTGGCGAGCTAGCTCTAACTCCTGAGTGTAATCTCCTACCCATTCCACTAATTTATTCAGTGAAATAGCTAATGTTCCTACTTCATCTTTGCTTGTGACATTAGCTCTGAGTTGGAAATTTGACTCTTGGGTAATTTTTCTAGCGACGTTAGTAACTACTTCTAAGGGATGGGTAATTAATCTACTAGTATATAAAATTTGGCAGACATACTGACAAACCCTAAGATTTAGAGAGTGAGAATTCTTAAGCCCTATGTTCCCTAGCAGCCAATTCCTTTGGCTCATAGTGACGGCAACCCTGACAAGGGCCACTGGGATTGACAGCACAACGGATATAACCCGACTCGGCATTAAATTTACAACTAATATCGCCAATGAGGTAGCCTACCCCTTCTAAATAGTAGCGATCGCCTTCAACAGGTCGGATTTGCCGTACCCTTACCCCTGAAAAATTCATGGCTGCTTGCCTCATCCGTAAACGTGTTCGCAAGTGGGTTTTACGGATCATCCACAGCGAAAATAGGGAGGGTAAAAAACCAATGGCAATTACCAAAAGTGTCTTTAACACCTTCTTTTTACCTCTTTTATACGCTGATTGATTTTCCCTGATGTTGCACTCTCGTTTTTTCCAAGAGTGCAACGCTTAAGGTAGTTCTGCCTTTTTGCTTCCGAAAGCAACTTTTCCTACTGCTGAGAAGTTGGGAGAGTTGTTGGAATTGCTATAGCAGTATGGCATCTGGTAACTTTGGGGAAGAAGTACTAGCTACCACTTCACTCAGCATAACTGTTACAGCCTAAGACGTGGGCTGTGGTTGAATCTTCATAATTTTAAGATTTGTTGATTAGCGCCCTTTAGAAAAAGCGACTTGTGTCAGCATCAGTCGTATTCTTGTTTTTTCTATGTCGCTGCGATGCCAATCTTTTTCTTTTAGTTTGTTGGCGAAGTTTCTGGGCTAACAGTGCGGCTTCCCTTTCTGCTCGGAATAAATCAACTTTCCGTGTTGTAAGGATAAATGACTCATCTGGCTTTTGTCTCACCCAAGGGACACTCACTGTCAAATACTTACAAATGCTTTTGTATGCCTTACCATTCTCTTGCAGACGGCTTCTTTGACTGTTGAGTGTATTGGCTATTGCTTTCAATTCCAATATCGTAGCTTCTAACTCCGCCGCCATCTGATTAATACGTTGCGCTTGCGCTACTAAACGCTCCCATTCACCAACGATGTTTTCTTGTTGTGGTTGCAGTGGCATTATTGCATTAGTCACAGTTGTAGGTTGTGACAAGGAAAACGGAAGCGAAATGTGCTGTTTGTAACTGTGTTCGATTTCTCTCATAGTTTCTCTTGCAAGGCTACTGAGCTTGTAAGGCATTTTAGCAATAAATTAGTACATTTGTACTTAAAATAAATATACTCACAAGCCTGTGTCTCAAAAGCCTAGCTGTGCTTGAGGTTTACAATGTTTTTCGATTGATTGGATTACTCTCCAACACTACTTATTACGCTCTAGAAAAGCAACTGGCTATTCTTGTCTTAATAGTGTTTTACCAAAGCTGAGATTCCCGACTTTTGAGTAAATCGGGAATCTTATTTTTTATTTAAGATTGCTATAGTAAGGGCGAATAATAATTTTATGTAATGTTTTATATTTTAAGATTTCAAATATAGTTATTATTTTTATAATTTCTACGCCATCTTTCTAGATACTCTATAGATATTGATTTTGTTATGACATTAACATCATTGCCTCGCCAGTCAACTTCTGGATCGGTTGTAAAAACACCACATTCTAATTGTTCAAGCCTGATATCCCAATATTCACTAAATCTACTTTTTAAAGTAATAACTTGCTCAAAAACTTTATTTCTATGCTTGTTTCTTCTTTTTCTTTCTGTTGCTCCTTTTGCCTCTGTATCAATAAATTTAGTTTCTATTAAAAATAGATTGCCTTGAAATGTCAGGTAGACAAAATCGCACTTTCCTAAATCTGTATAATCTGCAATTGGAGATTTTTCAAATAATAGTAACTCACGGCATGAAGGAAACAAGGATTTAATATTCAGAAATAAATAAGCTTGTAATAGAAGTTCATTATCATAAGGAAAGACAATAACCCCTTCAAAAAATTGTTGAATGTCTTGCTGAGTTTGGGGTTGAATTTTTTTACAATAAGAAACAAATTGATATAAATCGTTTGCAATCATCAAGTTTTAGCTCCTTCCCCTGACTATCGCCCAAGTATTCCCTTAGCATAAAAATATACCATTCATTAAGGTAAAGCATCATCCGCAGAAGTAACGAAAAAAAGATGAAAATCCAATATTGATACAGCAATATACTGTTATCTAAAACATAAAACTTATATCAAGATAAACAGTATTAATAAGTAGAAATGCGATGTTGCCTATGTCTTTACTCGGCGACATCAATTGCTACCCTTCAGATCTGCTTTAGGCGTTCTCGTACCGCTGCGAGGAAGCAGGCTACTAAGCAGACACAGCGAAAAGTATGAGCGCTGACTTACGGTGTCGCAACTTTTCAAGAGACAGATACACAGAGAAGTTGCGTGCGCGGGTTTCCCGACTTGTAGGAAGTGCGGTTATTTGGAAGTCCCTTAGTAGTTAGGGTTTGGCAGTTCTTCATCGGGGGAACCAAAGCAACGGACTGGTTCCCCAAAACTGGACTGTCTTACTGCTACTCTTCTACGGAAATGACTTCTGTTTTGCAGCACTTATATATTTAGTAATACCCCAATTTTGAATTATTAAATTTAAAATCTAAAATTTTTTTAATTACTAAGTAAAGGTTTTAAATGAGCAGTAAATCTGGCGTTTTGCAGAGCTTGAACTGTGATTCGAGAATCTTGCACGCAGAATTGCCAACCTAAGCGAACCAGTTTACGAGAATTTTCAGCTTGTACAATTCCAATCACTGGCATTTTAGCCTTTTCTTTGTCTCCTGACTGTTCTTGCAAAATAGTTTTCAAGCGATGCAGTTCTTCAATGTTGGCTGCTTGTTGGGGATTGAGTTCCACCATCACCATTTGTACTGTTTCCACTGGTTCTGCATCTTCAACTATTAATTGAGTTTGCTCATCTCGTCGGTCTACTTTACCCCAAATAATTAACCTAGTATCAACTACAAGTAGAAAACCGATGCGTTCGTAAGTTTTAGGAAAAACAACTGCTTCCGATTGTGAAGTTAAATCTTCTATTTGCAAAATTGCCATTGGGTCGCCTTTTTTGGTCATCACTTTTTTCACACCATTGAGCATGACAACCGCACAAAGTTTTGTATCTTCTCTTTGTTCGCCAAGTTGTGAAAGATTAATTGGAGTTAAGAGTGATACTGTTTGCCTTAAGGATTTTAGCGGATGGTCTGATACATAAAATCCCAATAACTCTTTTTCCATCTGCAACTTTTTCTGTGGGGGAAAATCCTGAATAGCGCTAGCTTTGGGAGCGCTGTCAAAGCCATTATTTTTTGTTGTATTACTAACAGTAGAAAATCCACCCAATAAATCGAAGAGATTTCCTTGACCACTAGCCCTATCTTTAGCACGGGACTGCGCCCATTCATACACAAGTTCCAGGTCTTTGATTAACTGATGGCGATTAGATTCGAGTTTATCAAAGGCTCCACAATAAATTAGCGACTCTAAAGTGCGGCGATTAACAGCACGCAAATCGACGCGATCGCAGAAATTGGCAAGTGATGTAAAGTCCCCTCCCTCATTTCTGGCTTCCAAGATACAGGCGATCGCATTCTGTCCTACGTTTCGCACTGCTGAAAATCCAAATAAAATCTTACCTGCCGCGGGCGTAAAATCTAGACCAGAGCGATTAATATCTGGCGGATCTATTTGAATACCCATACTCGTGCAGTTGTTAATATATTTCTGCACTTTATCTGTGTCGCCACTGTTAGCCGTCAACAGTGCCGCCATATATTCTAATGGATAATTAGCTTTTAAATATGCAGTTTGATAAGTGACATATCCATAAGCAGTTGAATGGGATTTGTTGAAACAATTAGAAGCGACCAAACCATTTTTAATAGCAAAGTTATGGTCGCGTTCAACCCCAATGTCATAGACATTTTCTGTGCCTACATATCTGCGAGCAATTATTTTAACCATCTTTCCCAACCCCCCAAATAAAATTTTTAAAATTAATTTATAAATTAACCAGTATTGAATTTTAGCCCATGCTAATACTACAAAATCTATCTTAAAAAAGGGAGTAGGAGTGGAGGAGTGGGAAGATGAGGGAAAAGAACTAATCCTCAGTACCCAATCCCCAATACCCAGTACCCAGTCCCCGTAAATATGTACTAAAATCAATGACTTGAGTCACAAAGGGAGCAATCATGGCATCCATCCGCGAGTTGCACGAACAGCTAATCAAAAAAGAACGTTCCGCCGTTGAAATTACCCAAGAAGCTTTAGACCGCATTCAAGCGTTAGAGCCGAAGTTGCACAGTTTCTTACATGTAACAGCACAACAGGCGTTAGAACAGGCTCGTGCTGTGGATACCAAAATTGCTGCTGGAGAAGAAATTGGATTGCTAGCAGGTATTCCCATTGGTATTAAGGATAATATGTGTACCAAAGGGATTCCTACCACTTGCGCCTCCCGAATTTTGGAAAATTTTGTACCGCCTTATGAATCAACAGTGACACAAAAACTGGTTGATGGAGGAGCGGTAATGGTAGGCAAAACCAATTTAGATGAGTTTGCAATGGGTGGTTCCACAGAAAATTCTGCCTACCACATCACGGCAAATCCATGGGATTTATCAAGGGTTCCAGGTGGTTCTTCTGGGGGTTCCGCAGCAGCAGTGGCGGCAGAAGAATGCGTGGTTTCACTTGGTTCAGACACTGGCGGTTCGATTCGACAACCCGCATCTTTCTGTGGTGTTGTGGGCATAAAACCAACTTATGGATTAGTTTCTCGGTACGGGTTGGTGGCTTTCGCTTCGTCTTTGGATCAAATTGGCCCGTTTGGACGCACAGTAGAAGATGTTGCAATATTGTTGAGTGCGATCGCAGGCTACGACCCCAAAGATTCTACTAGCCTCAAAGTTGAAATTCCCGACTACGCCGCCAGCTTAAAACCAGACTTTAAAGCTAGAAGAAAGTTGCGAATTGGTATCATCAAAGAAACTTTTGGTGAAGGTTTAGACTCTGGTGTCGAACAAGCTGTTACCAAAGCCATTGACCAGCTACAAAGTTTGGGAGCCGAAATTCATATAATTTCCTGTCCTAACTTCCGCTATGGTGTACCTAGCTACTACATCATCGCACCATCGGAAGCGTCAGCCAATTTAGCCCGTTACGATGGCGTTAAGTACGGTTATCGCGCTCCTGATGCAGAAAATCTGTTGTCAATGTACACTCGTACCCGCGCCAGTGGTTTTGGTGCAGAAGTCAAACGCCGGATAATGATTGGAACCTATGCCCTTTCTGCTGGCTATTATGATGCCTACTACCTGAAAGCGCAAAAAGTCCGTACCTTGATTAAGCAAGACTTTGAAAGGGCTTTCAATCGAGTTGATGTGCTAGCCTGTCCTACTGTTCCCACCACAGCTTTTAAAACAGGAGAAAAAAATACTGACCCCTTGAGCATGTATTTACTTGACTTGATGACGATTCCTGCAAATCTTGCTGGTTTACCAGGTATAAGTGTGCCATGTGGTTTTGATAACAATAACCTGCCAATTGGTTTGCAACTCATGGGTAAAGTACTAAGAGAAGACCAACTACTTCAGGTTGCTTACGCTTACGAGCAATCAACTACTTGGCATTTACGCCAGCCACAACTTTGAGTGCTGAAGAGCCAGCCGCGTGATGAGGCAGTCCGGTCTTGGGGAGACACTGCGTTGCGCGGGTTAAGAGCATTGAAGCAAGTGTCGTCGGCTCTGCCGACTTGTAGACGCGCTCTGCGCGGTGAACCAGCGCGGTCTTGGGGGTTTCCCCCATGAGCGACTGGTGTTAGCGTAGCGGTAGCGACGTTAGGAGCGTCACCCGAAGGGCTTCCCGCAGGGTAGCAAGTGGCGTGGTTTCCCCCATAAGGAACTGCCGTTAGCGCAGCGAAGCGCGAGTTCTCGAGCGTCAAGGGTTACCTGACTTCAGCGGACTGGCGTTGCTGAGTAAAAAGTAAGGAGTTAGAAGTGCTGAGTTGTTAGTTGTACAAAAGCTACTGACTCCTGACTCCTGACTCCTGACTATTAACTTCTGGCGTGAATATAACTTCCTTAACAGCACCTTGATTTCCTAAAGGTGTTGCTGGTTGATTGTTAACAGTAATCAAAACAGCACCCGCATTACCAGAACGGACAGTTAACTGTTTTTCTGCTGTCCAGGTTCTTCGTTCTCCTTTGGTTAACTCACCCACGAATTCTGTCTTTCCATCCACTTTCACTCTTAACCACGATTTATCTTGAAGTTCTAAAGTGACTTCCACATTTTTTGCTGTGCTTTCAGAAGGTGCTACAGCCAATGAAGGTGCAGGTGCTGCTTTGGAGGTAGATGCTGAGTTGTGTTGCTGGGCTATAGATTCGACTTGAGGCGATGAACGTACAGGTGATGGTGTTGTTTTTTGTTTGGAGGTAGATACTGGGTTTTGTTGTTTAGCCAACAAAGCAAAGGTTTCTACTATTAGTTTGGGATTGAGTACATAGATGAGTCCAATAGAAGCAACCACTAACAATAGAATGTAGGGTACGAAAAGAGGTATGTGTATATTTCGTCTTGTGTCTAAATTTTGACTATGATTGTTTGTAGTGTTACTAACTTTGGCACCTGAAGGAATGATATTAATTGTGAAAGTGTTTGCTAAACTATTACCATCCAGTCCGATAGCATCTCCGTAGCGACGGATGAATCCTTGAACGTAAACAGGCTCTGGTAATTCTTCAAATTTCCCTGCTTCTAAAGCTTTCAAAGAAGCTAGTTGGATATGTGTTCTAGCAGCTACTTCTTCTATACGTATGGATTTCTCTTGTCTTACTTGCAATAAATATTGACTTATTTCCTTGAGTTGCTCAAGTTGAGCCTCATTTAAAAGTGTCACGGCCTTCTCCTAGTCTTGACTAATGCTTACTTTCCCACTGTATAACTTCTTAAGTAAGGTAAATATTTTTACTGAAATACGATTTTTTTTGTTCTGTTTAATTCTAAATTGAAATCACTAACCTCACTTGGTTAGTAGATAATTACCATATTTAACAGTACTTATAAAACTATAAAATCTCTTGCATGACAATAAACAAACTGCAACTAGCAACACAATTAGGGTTACAACTGCTACTTCTGTTAGGGATAGTTGCGGCGATCGCTTACTTGGCGATTTGTCTATATCTTTTTGTTCAGCAACCTCGGTATATCTTCTTTCCCTCCCGTGTAATTGAAAAGACACCAGAATTTTTTAATCTCCCCTATGAGGATATTTACTTACCTGTGCTAACTAAATCAGGTACGGTAGAACATATCCATGGTTGGTGGATAGAGTCCAACCAACCTGATGCCAGGGTATTGTTGTATCTGCACGGGAATGGTATTAATATCGGCGCAAATATATCTCATACCAATCGGTTTTATCAACTTGGATTTTCGGTCTTATTAATTGATTATCGGGGTTATGGTCGCAGTGAGGGGCTATTTCCTAATGAAAAGCGCGTTTATCAGGATGCAGTGACAGCTTGGAATTATCTGGTACACCAGTGCCAGATTCCACCCAACCAAATTTTTCTTTATGGACATTCTCTTGGAGGCGCAATAACTATTGATTTAGCAGTCAAACTTCCAGAAGTAGCGGGATTGATTGTGGAAAGTTCTTTTACTTCTATCCGAGAGTTAATAGCTTATCGGAACCTGTTTCAGATATTTCCCGTCGATTTGATATTGACACAGCGGTTTGAGTCAATTAAAAAATTACCACAATTGAAAACGCCAGTTTTAATCATTCACGGTACTGCCGATTCTACCGTACCGTCTTTCATGAGCCAAAAACTGTATGCTGCTGCACCTGAACCTAAAACGTTGATTTTAGTTCCAGGTGCAGAACATAACGATGTAGCTGTAGTTGCCGAGACAGAATATCTGCAATGGGTGAAGTCTTTCGTTCAACAAGTACATGCTCGCAGGTTGTCTAATATCATCCAGTAAAAAAAATGATACAGAAATATCCTGACCTATTTAAAAACAGAAGAATAATTTATACAGATAAAACTACTTTCTGTGGGTAAGTGTTGGGAGATACTGCAATCATGACGATAACATCTACGTATTTATTAAAAATTGCTGAAAATCATACTATTGAAATTTCTCAAGATGAATTGCGATCGCTACTAGGTGAAATTGAAGCTGAACTGCATCGTAGTACAGTTTATCGTCGTGCTGTCGCTAGGTTACAAAAGTTGCTAGGTTCTTCAAGCGAACAGGCTAAAATTTTGTTTAAAGCTGTAGGCAGAGAAGCTATTGGTTTAGCATTCCAGCAGTTTGCTCAACATCAACAAGTAGCAGATATTCATCAACATTCAGATGTTGCAACCAATGTTGAACAAGAAAACACTAGTGATTTGTCAAGTTGTATAGCTAGTGTTAAATTACATTCTCTCAAAAATAGTGCGAATACTAGCAACGAAAGTGTAGCATTGCCACCTCAAGTAGCGACAAATACAACCACACATCCAGCAAAAAACTCAGAAAACAGCACTCCAGTAGCAACAGTGATGAAGTGGCTAAAGCCAAATAAAAAACCTTCCAAAACTGAAATAGCCAAGCAAATAGCTGCTGAACAACGCTTGGAACAACTGCGGCAAATAGCTCAGCAACTCAAACAAGCCCGTGAGTCTCAAAATCTTTCTCTGAGTCAATTGAACATTTACACTCACATCCCAATCCATCAAATGGAGGCAGTAGAAAATTGTAGCGCTGAGTTATTGGCAGAAGATGTCATTGTGCGCGGTTTTATCCGCCTCATGGGAAATGCTTTAGGATTAAACGGGACAATTTTGGCTGCTTCTTTACCTGCACCCGACACAGTGAAATCAGTTTTGCCCTCTTGGTCTGAGTCTAAAAATATTTCTGGGAAATTAGCAGTGGATATACGTCCCATGCATTTGTATGTAGGCTATACAGCCCTAGTGGCTGGCGCAGTAGGAGGATTATCGCTGCTTTCTCAGCAAGCAAATGCGGACAGGGCACTGAATCCAGATAGTGTTATTCCCCCATCTTCATCCCTGTCTCAATCATCCCAAAAAAGCGAACCAACTGCCAAACCAGGTCTGAAATCTAGTCATATTGGTGTCAGCGTTGGGACTGATATTGCCCCGCCAGAAGTACTGTAAAAGGACTTCCCCCCGTTGTAGCAACTGCCGTGGAACTGGGGAGGCTGGTGAAGAAGAATCTGATGTTAGTGTTGCATGAAGGAATTGGATAATTTATTTTTTGGAGTTCCCAAAAGTTAAAAATTTCTCTGATTACTTTTGCTTTGGCGCAGACGCTAAGCGTCTGCGCCAAAGATGATACGATGCAGTTAAACATAATTGTCGGGTAGTAAAGTGCCCACAGCCATGGGCGCAAATATGCCTAAGGCAGTTCAGTGAAAAATGAACTAGGGAGTGGGGAACAAGAATTTTCATCCTCAAGAAACAGCAAAAAAGATAGAGAACTTATGAAAAAATTGATTAGAGGTCTGCGCGAATTCAAAGCTAGCTATTTTCACACGCATCAAGAACTATTTGAACAACTTTCTCATGGTCAAAAGCCCAGAGTATTATTTATTACCTGTTCTGATTCGCGGATCGATCCAAACCTGATGACCCAAGCCGAGTTGGGTGAATTGTTTGTGATCCGTAATGCAGGCAATATTATTCCACCATTTGGTGCTACTAATGGTGGTGAAGGGGCAACAATTGAATATGCTGTTCAAGCATTAGATATTCAACAAATTATCGTCTGTGGTCACTCGCATTGTGGTGCAATGAAAGGGTTAATGAAGTTAGACAGCCTGCGAGCAGAAATGCCACTTGTACATGACTGGCTCAAATATGCAGAGGCAACCCGACGACTGGTTCTAGACCACTACAGCCACTATGAAGGGGAAGAACTGTTAGAAATCATCATTGCCGAGAATGTACTCACCCAAATTGAGAATTTGCGGACTTATCCGGTGATTCGCTCTAAGCTCTACCGAGGGCAACTCAACATCTATGCTTGGATTTATCAAATTGAGACAGGAGAAATTTTGGCATATGATGCACAAGATCATGGCTATGTATTACCTCAAAGCCAGCTTCCACCATCGGAGGTAGATAAGATACTCCCACTTCCAATTAGCAATCAAGAAATTCCTTCTAGCAAAACTCAACAACAGGAGTTTCAATCACCTGAGGAATTTACTATTTCTGCATCTCAACGTTTTCCGATGACACTACTTTCTCCAGAGCAAATGGATCGAATTTATCGAGGCTCGGCATCTAAAAAGACAAACGGAAGCTAAGTCTAGTGGTAAAATACACTGGGGAAAAGTATTCTACTAAATCCATTAGACAGCGATCGAAACGTTCCAACTTAAATTCCCGATCGCAAGTGATTTTTGACCATATTATTAAGTTAAAATCATGAAGCGATCGCTATTTCTCAAGAAATACACAAACTTACTTCATTGTCTTAAAATTGCGAGCGGTAAAAAGGCAAAAATAAATAGGTGAAAATTATTTTTTAGGTAGTTATTCTATCTTCCAATTTAGATATATCGTTTTATAGATACACTCTTGATATCCAACATCTACAGTAAAGAGTAATAGGATATTAGGAGATTATCATTTTATGCGTGACGAGCAAAGCTTAGAAGGGAAATTGCTATCGCAGGAAGCAAAAAGAAGGGTATTGCACGAGTTGGATGAAGTCGAACAAATAGACATAGAAGTGCAAACCGATGTGTTAAAAATAGTTCAAGGACAGGCGAACGCAGTTTCAGTTTCCGGTCAAGGATTAGTAATAAGAGAAGATATCCGCGTCCAGGAAATAAAACTGCAAACAGACAGCATTGCTATCAATCCGTTAAGCGCTCTTTTGGGTCAAATTAAATTAGATGAGCCAGTAAAAGCCCTTGCGCGTATTATACTCACAGAAACAGATATCAACCGGACTTTATCTTCAGATTTTACTCGCAGTTTAGGGATAAATTTTGATGTGAATGTCGATGGCGAAATAGTGAATTTTGAGTCGCAAAAAATTCAGGTTTTTTTACCTGGAGATGACCAAATTGAATTTCGAGGCAAATTGTTGTTGAAAGAAAAGGGAAACACTCGCTCATTAGCTTATCAGGCGATCGTTCATCCACGTACTTCTTCACAACCATTGATGCTGGAGAGTTTCAACTGCACTGAAGGACAGGGCATGTCAATAGAATTAATTGTAGCATTGATGCAAAAGGTCAAAGAATTAGTAAACCAACCATACTTTGAGTGGGATGATATGAAGTTTAGTGTTAAAAATCTAGAGTTAGAAAAGGGTAGTTTAACGCTTTTGGTAGAAGCTTATGTAAAGCAAATACCCTTATCTTCAAATGTACTATCTCCTCAGTAGGATATATAGATAGTAGAATCAACCAAGAATGCTAATTTTTGTAACTAATGAGTGATGGTAATATATTAAAAATTTTCTAAGCTAGAAAAGCTAGTTGATTCTAAAAAAACAAATATGCAAGAATATGATGTTGTAATTATTGGTGCGGGACATAATGGCCTAGTATGTGCAGCTTATTTGCTAAAAGCTGGTTATAGTGTTCTGCTACTAGAAAAGCGTTCCGTTCCTGGTGGTGCAGCAACAACTGAAGAATGTTTACCACAAGAAGCACCAGGATTTAAATTTAATTTGTGTGCCATTGACCACGAATTTATTCATCTCGGGCCAGTTGTTGAAGAATTAGAACTGAAAAAATACGGCTTGGAATATTTGGAGTGCGATCCAGTTGTCTTCTGTCCTCATCCCGACGGCAAGTATTTCTTAGGACACAAATCTGTGGACAAGACTTGTGCAGAAATTGCCAGATATAGCGATCGCGATGCTAAAAAATACGCAGAATTTACAGACTACTGGCAACGGGCACTCGGTGCAATGATTCCTATATTCAACGCACCACCAAAATCAGTTATAGATATAGTCGGCAACTACGACATCACAAAACTGAAAGATTTATTTTCTGTCATCGGTTCTCCCAACAAGACGCTGGACTTTATTCGCAATATGCTGACCAGCGCCGAAGATTTACTAAACGAATGGTTCGATGAAGAATTTCTCAAAGCACCACTAGCAAGACTAGCAGCAGAACTCGGTGCGCCGCCATCGCAAAAAACCATTGCCATCGGTGCAATCATGATGGCAATGCGTCATAACCCTGGCATGGCCAGACCTCGCGGCGGTACTGGCGCACTTGTACAAGCTTTGGTGAATTTAGTCACAAGTAAAGGTGGCGTTATTCTCACAGACCAGCACGTTGAAAAAGTTTTGATTGACGATGGCAAAGCAGTTGGCGTGCGGGTAGCTGGTGGTAAAGAATATCGCGCCAAATACGGGGTAATTTCTAACATCGATGCTAAACGGTTATTTTTGCAAATGACTGATAAAAGCGATATCGATGCAGTTGAACCAGACTTGTGGGAAAGATTAGAACGCCGCATTGTTAACAATAACGAAACTATCCTCAAGATAGATTTGGCTTTAGATGAACCCCTGCGCTTTCCATACCACGCGCACAAAGATGAATATCTCATTGGATCTATCTTGATTGCAGATTCCGTTGCACATGTCGAACAGGCTCATAGTAAATGTACCTTGGGCGAGATACCTGATTCTGACCCATCAATGTATGTCGTCATGCCTAGCGCCCTTGACCCAACCTTAGCACCACCGGGTAAGCATACCTTGTGGATTGAGTTTTTCGCCCCTTATCAAATTGCGGGTGCAGAAGGCACAGGCTTAAAAGGTACTGGTTGGACGGATGAATTAAAAAACAAAGTTGCAGATAGAGTAGTTGACAAGTTGGCAACTTATGCACCAAATGTCAAAAACGCAACTATCGCCCGTCGTGTAGAGAGTCCAGCGGAATTAGGCGAAAGATTGGGTGCATACAAAGGAAATTACTACCACATTGATATGTCCTTAGATCAAATGGTATTTTTCCGTCCTTTGCCAGAATTAGCGAACTACAAAACCCCAATTGAGAATTTATTTCTGACTGGTGCGGGAACTCATCCAGGTGGTTCCATTTCCGGAATGCCAGGACGCAATTGTGCCCGTTTGTTTTTACAGAGTAAGCATCCTATTGCCCAGACTTTGAAGGATGCAAGAGATTCGATTAAGTCAACTGTGGGGTCAGTATTTGGAATTTATTAAGCTTGGCCTAGCCAAGTCATAGCTTTATAAAGTGTGCCTTGCCTAGCATTGTTATATCTGCTGGACAAGGCACACATTGATTTTTTGGTAGATACATTTGCACCTTACTTTCTGCTCTATCTCGGTATGACAGCTACGATTTCCGCCAACCGACGCTCACCAAACCAAACCAAATCCAGTTGTTTGAGCTGCTCGACACTCATATTACCTTCTCCCTCAGCAAGGCTATGAAATTGGTGTTCTCCGAGCGAAGCTAGTAAATCCTGGCAAATGATACTTTCATCGAACTGAGGATTTGTTTCTTCATCATTAAGGATGGCCGTTGCTCGCTCTGGTGACAACCCTTGGAGAACGTTAAAAATAAATCGCGTGGGGAAGTCTACCTCTTGCAGTGCAGGATGACGCTTTATCAAACCAGCTAGCAATACTCCTAGATAAGCAGCCGCCTGAGAATTATCCAGTACCTGCATCTGTTCGGATGCTATCTTGGTTAAATTCGTAAAAAATGCACATCCTAACTGTTGTTCGATCGCAATAATTGGATCTGAAATCGGCGAGGATTGCAACTGTGCCTCAAACAATGCCCGATGTTCTTGTGGCAGATGGTTGAGTAAGGTTTGCTTAGCGCGATCGCTAATAATCATCTCACTGTCTGACCCGAAGCTGAAGTCTTTGCCAGGTTCTAAGCCCGTATTCACTAAAATGTGAAAGACATGATTTTGGGCTTGTTGCTGCATTTGTTGATACTTTGATTGCTCAAGAAAACGTTGCAAAAACCAACGGTGGCTATCAGAATCGCACTCGACCATTACCTGGTTAACTATCACATCAGTTAACTTTTCTTCCCCTATAGTTTTTTGCCACCGCGCAATTAAAGTATTAATAGCAGCTAGATCGCGACAACGGAGCGCCTCGAGCAATTGACGCTTCGCAGTCGTCGCTTGGTCTTTGTCTCGTCTAAATAAGTTAATTTTCAATCTACTATTTGGGATTGGGTTTTTATTGATTCAGATTACAATTCTTTTATCGCATCTGTCGATCCAGTGTCATGGGTGGGATCACTGAAAGAATTTTTAGATAAACTCAAAACCTATTTGTTTTTTTCTTGTATGTGTCAAGTTTGTTCGATTGGATACAGGAAGAATTAGATGGCTTATTAACGTTTCTTATATTGCCAGGATTTCACTTAGTAATTGCATCAAAATTACTAAGCAATAGTCCGTAGAAAATTACCCAGTTATTTTGATTTTTTTCTACACAAAGCTTATAAATATTCCTGCAAAAACAGTAATTACACTAGTAAAATAACTGATAATTTTGTATAAATAATTAGTAAAATCTGAATATTTGAAATTTAATTTTTACACAAAATATTTTTGGGACAAAAACTGCTAGCTCCATAAGGAACAGTGCTCAGTACCCCCCTGTCCTATCCTGGAGATAATGTAATATTGTTTTGGGTGAGACTGTGTTTTTCAGCGTTGTTATACCGACTTATAATCGCCAGTCAATTTTAGAAAAGTGCCTCCGAGCCTTAGAAGTACAGGAGTTGGGTACATCAAATGCCATTAGTGGTTATGAGATCGTCTTGGTAGATGATGGTTCTACTGATGGCACATTAGAGTGGTTGGCAGCACACAAAGATGAATTTCCTCATGTTCGCTGGTTTCAGCAAGATCATGCTGGCCCAGCTGCGGCGCGGAATTTAGGTGTAGAAAAAGCACTAGGAGACACAATTATTTTTATTGATAGTGATTTAGTAGTGCTGAAAAATTTCTTACAAGCTCATACAGAGGCACTGGTACAGGTAAAAGAGCAATTTAACAGCGATCGCTTTTTTACTTATGGTGCAGTTATTAATACTTGTAATTTCGATAATCCCACTGCTGAACCCTATAAAATCACAGATTTCTCAGCTGCTTTTTTTGCCACTGGAAATGTAGCAATTCCCAAACACTGGCTAGAAAAAGCCGGATTGTTTGATACCAGCTTTCAACTTTACGGTTGGGAAGATTTAGAATTAGGTGTAAGGCTGAAACAGCTAGGTTTAAAACTTATTAAATGTCCAGAAGCTGTTGGCTATCACTGGCATCCAGCATTTAAATTAGAACAAATTCCTAGCTTGATAGAAAAAGAAATTCAACGCGGAAGGATGGGAGTTTTATTCTATCAAAAGCACCCCACTTGGGAAGTGAAGATGATGATTCAAATGACTTGGTTCCATCGCTTACTTTGGGGAATTATTTCACTCAATGGCAGCCTGAACGAAAAGACAATGGCTCCATTATTGCAATGGTTAATTAATCTAGGTAAACCCCAGTTAGCTTTAGAAATTGCGCGAATTTTTCTGAACTGGTACAACGTCAAAGGCGTTTACGAAGCTTATTCTCAAGTGCAGAAAGCATCATAATGAGCGCCAGCTAGTAAATTTTCGATGTAAAACGCTAGGTTAACCCAGATATATCTAATTAAACGTGCTACCTGAAGTCAAACACATCAGCGATTGCCACTAGTAAATTCTCTAGCAAAATAGACTAGGTTAACCTAGTACTGTGCTATCCTAGGAGAGTTGACTAATCTCGCACACCTAAGAATTCGGGTGTTTCCTGCTTTGGGAAATACGCTTGGGTGGAGGTTTAACCCGAATAGGAGTTAAAAAATATATGCCAGTCGTTTCATTGGCTCAAATGATGGAGTCAGGGGTTCACTTTGGGCATCAGACCCGCCGCTGGAACCCGAAAATGTCTCCATACATTTACACATCCCGCAATGGCGTACACATCATCGACTTGGTACAGACTGCACAGTTGATGGATAATGCCTACAACTACATGCGTACCCAAGCTGAGCAAGGGAAAAAATTCCTCTTCGTCGGCACCAAGCGGCAAGCAGCAGGAATTATCGCCCAAGAAGCTGCTCGTTGTGGTTCTCACTACATCAACCAGCGCTGGTTGGGTGGAATGCTCACCAACTGGGCGACCATTAAAACCAGAGCAGACCGCCTCAAAGATTTGGAACGTCGTGAAGAAAGTGGCGCTCTTGATTTATTGCCGAAAAAAGAAGCTTCTATGCTGCGTCGAGAAATGGCGAAGCTTCAGAAATACCTAGGTGGCATTAAAACAATGCGGAAAGTCCCCGATGTCGTAGTAATTGTAGACCAACGGCGGGAGTACAACGCAGTTCAAGAATGTCAAAAACTGGGAATTCCAATTGTGTCTATGCTGGATACAAACTGTGACCCAGATGTAGTAGATATTCCTATTCCAGCCAATGACGATGCAATTAGATCGATTAAGTTGATAGTCGGCAAATTGGCAGATGCGATTTATGAAGGCCGTCACGGTCAGCTGGATGCGGAAGAAGATTACGAAGATTACGAAGGTGCTGAAGAAGATTACGAATACGATGAAAGCGAGTATACTGACACGCTGATTCCCGATGAGGAAGAGGAAGAAGAATAACTAAAGAAAGATAAAATTTTATCTTTCACACTTCACACTTCATCCTTGTCATCGTCCTGAGTAAGATAGAAATACTCAACACCCGTGAGCGATTACAACTCGAGGTCAAGTTAGGAATTGAGGCAACATGGCGGAAATATCTGCAAAACTCGTCCAAGAGCTACGCCAAAAAACTGGTGCAGGCATGATGGACTGCAAAAAAGCGCTGAAAGAAACTGATGGCGATATAGAGCAAGCCGTAGACTGGCTACGAAAAAAGAACCTAGTTTCGGCGGGTAAAAAAAGCGATCGCATTGCGGCAGAAGGTCTAGTGGACACCTACATTCAGCCCAGTGGTCGGGTAGGTGTACTAATAGAAGTAAACTGCCAAACCGATTTTGTTGCCCGTAACGAAGCTTTTAAAGCTTTAGTTAAGAACCTAGCTAAGCAAGCAGCGACTGCTGATAGTGTTGAGTCTTTGTTAGCTCAACCCTATATTGAAGATGAAAGCTTGACCGTAGAAGACTTCATCAAGCAAACCATCGTCAACCTAGGTGAAAATATCCAGGTGCGTCGCTTTGTCAATTTTTCCCTAGCAGAAGGCACACCAGGTAAAGTAGACAGCTACATTCACACTGGCGGTCGAGTTGGTGTATTGGTCGAACTGAACTCTAAAACAGAGTCTGCGGCTGGTAATGAAGAGTTCCAAACCTTGGCACGGAATGCCGCTATGCAAGTTGCGGCTTGTCCGAATGTTGAGTATGTAAGCGTAGACCAAATCCCTGCTGAAGTGGTTCAAAAAGAAAAAGACATTGAAATGGGGCGGGATGATTTGGCGAACAAACCAGATAACATCAAAGAAAAAATAGTTCAGGGGCGGATTGAAAAACGCCTGAAAGAATTGACTTTACTAGATCAGCCTTACATTCGCGATCAGAGTATTTCTGTAGAAGACTTGGTGAAGCAAGTTAAGGCTAAAGTAGGTGAAGACATTCAAGTTAGCCGCTTTGTTCGCTATGTGCTAGGCGAGGGCATTGAAAAGCAAGAAAGTAACTTTGCTGAGGAAGTTGCCGCACAAATGGGTGGCAAGTAATTTAGTCATTAGTCATTAGTTATTAGTCAGTCGTTAATAGCAACTGACAAATGACAACTGACAAAAGACTCTTTCAAGGACAGGTCAGTTAAACTATACTGACCTGTATTTTATTAGTTCTCAGCCGACCATAACTGATGAATATTTTTGGTCAAAGCTTAGAACATAGTTAATATAAAGTTTAAAATTTAAAATCCTTTGGATAGTTACTTTAGAATAAATGCGTACATTTGTACCATAATTTGGTTCTAATGGGCAATCAACAGAAGATATGGCAAGAGCAATTGAGCAAATTGAGCGGGATATTGCAGCACTGCAAGAAGCGATACGGGCGATCGCAACAGAACTTCACAATGCTTATGCCAGTTATTTAAACTCTTTAGGGCAAGCCTTACAGAAGCAGTTGATTCTGGCAAGTTACCACCTGTGTACTCAAGGGTATCCCGAAAACTTCCTGAAGTTGTCATTGCATCAGCGGCAACAATTGCAACAAGCCATCCGCAAATTAGGACAACAGGCAGCTAAGCAGTTGCTTACTTATATGAAGAGTCAGGCAGAGGGGGAAGATGAAGAAGATGAAGGTGATGAGGGAGCAACAGAAGAAGACGCAGATAGTGAAAATGTCACCGTGTCATCTTTCGAGTTGGGAAGTGACGCTCCTAACGTCGCTAACGCTGGGCTAACAGACTCGACGGAAACCGAAGCTAATCTGTTGGGTAATTCTGCCGATTTGGAGGAAGTAGCGTCCACGACTCCGACTTCCTCACCACGTTCACCTGTCCCCGTGTCCCTTTCTTCATCTCCTGTGTCCCTCAGTGCTGCTGTCCAAGAGGCTCTCACTCCTGACCTTTCTAACCCAATAGAATTGGCAAAATGGCAACAGAGCCTGGAATATCTGACTCAGCAGGCGCTGAAAAAAGTCTCCCATAACGCTAATGTTTTATTACAAAAAGCTGGTGTTTTACCTAAAAAATTACCAGAACCTATTTTAGAAGCGGCTGCGGCTGTATCGGAAGCATCTGCTGAGGTTATGCCAGGACCGCCTAACCTTTTAAACTTAGTAATTGAAATTGAAAATGAGCAGGATACAGAAAACAGCGGTCTGACACAGATCATGGCTATTAACCTACGGCTGGGTGAAATTGAATTTGCTGACGTGATGGTCTCATCTAGCCGCAAGCAAATTCGCAATATCTTAGTTCAGCTAAACAAGCTAGGACGAGAGTATCAAAAAAAGCAACGGGAACGCTCAGTTGCTGAAGCTGAAGCTGCATGGCGTGCCAGTTGGTTTGAATAAAGTTATGAGTTATGAATTATGAGTTATTAATTCAAAACTTACAACTCCTAACTCCTCAACGCCACTTGCTACAACGGGGAGGCAGCCGCCCACGAGACTGGCTCCGCAACGCAGTGGCTCCTCCTAACTCCATTGACCAATGACTAATGACATACCAGATTGGATACGATTGCACAAGGCTTTGGCAATAGAGGCGGAACATGGCTTTACAGATTTGATGGGTAAGCAATACCGCTTCAGCGAATTTCTGAGCCTGACTTTTGGTAAATTTCCCACAGCTTTGCCTTCTATTGAACGCCGCTATTGGCAAGAACTAGCAGTTAAATTTGCTAACTATCCCAATTTGGGGCTGGAAGACAGACAGCACTTGGTGGCGGAAGCTCGTAGGTATCTCTACCAACTGCAAAAAGAGCAAGGGGAGCAGGGGAGGCAGGGCGGTCTTGGGGTTTCCCCAAGTGGAGCAACTGCCGTGGAGCAAGGGAGCAAGGGAGCAGAGGAGCAGAGGAGAAGTTATCCATCAAAAATCCAGCCAAATTCTAAGTCTCCAATTGTTGCTGAGGTGAGTCGGAGGTTGGCTCCAAAAATTGACCAAAAACTCAGCGATCTACCAGAAATAGGCATCAGAAAAGCTGATAAATTGGCAGTTTTGCGTTTGTATACTGTGCGTGACTTGCTTTTCTACTATCCTCGCGACCACATTGACTATGCACGTCAGGTGAATATCCGCGAGTTGCAGGCGGGTGAAACTGTGACAACAGTGGCAACGGTGAAGCGTTGCAATTGCTTTACTAGCCCGAAGAATAAGAAATTATCAATTTTAGAACTGATACTTAAAGATAATACTGGTCAAATTAAAGTTAGTCGCTTCTGGGCTGGTACGCGTTTTACCAGTCGTGCTTGGCAAGAAAGTTTAAAACGCCGCTACCCAGTAGGTAGTATTGTAGCGGCGTGTGGGTTAGTGAAAGGAAGCAAGTACGGCTTGACGTTGGATAACCCAGAACTGGAAGTTCTAGCAAATCCAGGAGATACGATTGAGTCGCTAACTATCGGGCGGGTAGTGCCAATTTATGCCTTAACTGAGGGTGTGATGGCAAGTATGGTGCGACAGGCAGTCATTGCTGCGTTGCCAGCTGCGGCTCACCTCAAAGACCCGTTGCCTCATGGTTTGCGGCAGAAGTATGGTTTGATGGAATTAAAGGATGCGATCGCTAATATTCACTTTCCCGATGACAGCGCTACCTTACAAGTTGCCCGTCGTCGCCTAGTATTTGATGAATTTTTCTACTTGCAACTTGGTTTACTGCAACGTCAGCAGCAAGCAAGGGCTATCCAAACTAGCGCCATTCTTGCCCCCAAAGGTCAGTTAATTGAAAAATTCTACAAGCTACTGCCTTTTCAACTCACTGGCGCGCAGCAACGAGTCCTGAACGACATCCTCAACGACTTGCAAAAATCCGTGCCAATGAATCGTCTGGTACAGGGTGATGTTGGTTCGGGTAAAACTGTTGTCGCCGTGATTGCGATCTTGGCAGCAATTCAATCTGGCTACCAAGCTGCACTGATGGCTCCTACGGAAGTTTTAGCAGAACAGCATTATCGTAAGTTAGTTAACTGGTTTAACCTCCTGCATTTACCAGTGGAATTACTAACAGGTTCCACCAAAACTGCTAAAAGGCGAGAAATCCATTCCCAGTTAGAAACTGGCGAATTACCTCTGTTAGTGGGAACTCATGCTTTAATTCAAGATACCGTCAACTTTCAGCAATTGGGGTTAGTGGTGATTGACGAACAGCATCGCTTTGGCGTAAAACAGCGAGCGCTGCTACAACAAAAAGGCGAACAACCCCATGTATTAACTATGACTGCTACTCCCATTCCCCGGACACTAGCACTGACCATACACGGGGATATGAATGTTAGCCAGATTGATGAGTTACCACCAGGACGGCAAAAGATTCAGACCACTTTGTTAACAGGTCAGCAACGCACCCATGCTTACGACCTGATTCGCCGAGAAATTGCCCAAGGCAGGCAAGTTTATGTGGTGTTGCCACTGGTGGAAGAATCAGAAAAGCTGGATTTGCGATCGGCAGTTGAAGAACATCAAAAGCTACAGGAAAGTGTTTTTCCAGACTTTCAAGTAGGATTATTGCATGGTCGCATGAGTTCAGCCGACAAAGACGAAGCAATTACCAAATTTCGGGATAATCAAACGCAGATTCTAGTGTCTACCACTGTTGTTGAGGTTGGTGTTGACGTACCTAATGCAACAGTCATGCTCATCGAAAATGCAGAGCGATTTGGTTTATCGCAGCTGCACCAATTACGCGGGCGTGTTGGTCGTGGCGCGGCTCAGTCTTACTGTCTTTTGATGAGCAGTTCTAGAAGTCCTGATGCTCAACAAAGGCTGAAGGTGTTGGAACAGTCCCAGGATGGCTTTTTCATCTCTGAAATGGATATGCGTTTTCGCGGCCCTGGAGAAGTGCTGGGAACTCGACAATCGGGAGTGCCAGATTTTACTTTGGCAAGTTTAGTGGAAGATGAGGAAGTTTTACTGTTGGCGCGGCAAGCAGCTGAGAAAGTGATAGAAATAGATGCAACTCTAGAACGTTGGTATTTGATGAAAGAAGAGTTAAAGTACCGCTATGAGCGGCTGATGGGTGGGGCAATTTTGACGTGATAGACCATGACACGCTACCTCCCATAATACTTATAAATATCCTGTGGAAAACAAACAGTGACCTTGACCATAATCATTTTTGTGGAAACTGGTCTAAAACTTCTTCTTTAAGCATGAGTACAGCATCTTTTATTGCTTGTGTTAAAGAATTAACATCTGCAAGCACATGATTAAGATATCCGGAATTTAAAGCAATATGTGCATGCGGCCAAACATCGCAATGCGGCCAAGAAGCTTCAGAACACTCTATGTGGAGATGAAGGCTTTGTTTATACTTTGCATGAGCAGCGTTATCTGGCTCATTTGGATCGCAATGAAGAAGTAAAAACTCTTTTTCTTCCCCCAGAGAAGGTTCAATAATATAAAAGTGAAGATAAGCTCGTTCTAAGTAAAAAAATTCTTTCTTGGATTTTTTATCTTGATAATTTTTTATCCACTTCTCATAGTACATTGCGTGTACACTAGGAACAGTAGTTTTAAAGCGAAAATTAGTATAGTTTTTATCAGAATATTTGTTATTGGAATCTCTTACTGGTATAATGTATTGTTCTGGTGTACTACTAGGATATACGGAAAGTTTTTTATAATCTAAAGCAAGAGGTTTTAGAATCTGAGTTATTGCTTTGCGACGATCTCGAAGCTCCACACTAGAAGTAATAATTTTCATATTTTAAGCTGGAATGCCATAGATAGAACGCTCCTCAGCGTTAAACCCATAGAGATCGCTTACAATTTCATCAATCTCAATTTCAAGCTTAATTATGTCAGGGCCTGAAGCTAGTAGACGCTTATCAACCAATAGTAAGAGACGGTGCATTATTGAAGTGGATACTTTGGTTGGATCAGGAACTGGAGTTTTCATCATGCTTTTCGGCTCTAGCATTGAATAACCACTTCCATATTTATGTGAATGTTCAGCTATATAATTGTAACAAATTGTGGAATTTAAAATAGCTGTGAAATAACGTAATAAATCATATTCAGCATTTTGCTGCTTAAGATAAATTATGGGAGAACGAATTACAGCATATTTACCCTCACGATCTAGTGAGAATCGAGGCATAATTGCTAAGTGAGGACTAACAATTTTAGGTCGAGTTAAATATTCAAAACGTGGTCTTTCTAGTTCCCACCACAAGATTTGTTTTTTACGAGCTGAAGCACGTGATTCCAGTTTATTTTTATGTTTGAGTAAATAATCCCACGTCTTTGGAAACTTATTTTTTATATCATCTTCTTCTAATCTATGCCCATCGATGTAAGGATAGAAGAGATAGGTACTTACTTTTTCAGGAACACAATAAGATTCCATTTCCCGATCAGACAATAACGGAATGAAAATTTCTCTCTCATTTTTAGGCAGCTTGCTATCAGGAATAATGAATACCTTATTATTACCAGTCTGCAATCCTACTCGGATATGCGTAAAATCACCAATTTTTGGAAGTGCTTCTAACTTGCGTTGAATAGCTGATAAAGA
Organism: Dendronalium sp. ChiSLP03b; assembly: GCF_034531165.2. NCBI lineage: Bacteria > Bacillati > Cyanobacteriota > Cyanophyceae > Nostocales > Nostocaceae > Dendronalium > Dendronalium sp. ChiSLP03b. The sequence continues at coordinate 23,899 of NZ_JAVRBR020000065.1, forward strand.
TGGAGGTAATAATACCCATTCATCGGCTAAAAAAGTTTTTTGGCTGACATTAAAAATGTTGTAAAACTTCGTTTCTATTTGGCGGCCTTCCACTACATCTTGTAGAGCGCGTCCTACTAGCTCTTGACATTGAGCAATAGTTGCTAAAGGCGCTGGCTCGAGATTAAATCGTTTTTGATATATTAGAAGAATAACATAAGAATTAACATCTTCAAATACTCGAACATCAGACAAATCAACTAAACAGCGAATCCAAGTTTCTTGGACAAGCATTTTTCGCATACCAGCAGAACTCTTAGCTAAAAGAAAATTGTGAGGTATGACAAACAAGCCATATCCACCTGGTTTTAAAACTTCTATACTAATTTTTAAAAAAGCTAAGTATAAATCTATTTTTCCACTGGCATCCGTGTTCATAAATTGTGCAACTCGCTGACGCATTGCATCACTTTGGTTTGTCAAAACAATGAAAGGTGGATTAGCAATAACAGCATCAAAGCTTTCCTTCAATTCAGGATGCTCTTGATAATACTTAATTGATTCCTCTGTATATATTGAAAGTTCTGATGGTAGCTCATTAGTCAGAACTAGATGAAGAAGAGATAAAGACAAGAGAGCAGCTTGACAGGCATTTGGATCGATATCTAATCCAACAATACTTCCAAATGCTGTTTTGATAAATTCAGTTGTAATTCCTCCCTGTGTTGGATCACACTGCATTTCCAAAAGTGTCCTTAAAAAAATTCCAGAGCCTATCGAAGGTTCAAAAGTACGAAGTCTTTTGAAAGTGAGTGGTGGCATTTGTTCACGCAGATATCTTGCAAAGAAGCGTGCAATAAATTGGGGAGTATAAAAGCTACCATAACTTTTATTAGGCTCTTCTTCTGGTAAAACTGGAAAAAGGCTAAGCTGAACAGTTTCTGTATCTGTAATTCTTAAAAGGCTAGTATAGCGTTCATAAATGCGGCTTAGAGCATGTTTAGATATTAGAGAGAAATCATATTCATAAGGTTTCGCATATTTAATTCTATAAAAATCTGTGAATAATGCTAATACTGTTTCATGGTTTAAGCTATCAAAACATCTTAGAAGTGATTCATCAACTAAATGTTGTGGAATATTCCTTTGATTAAAATGTTCAAGAGTTATGATAATAGCTTCTCTTATACTTAATGGTTCGTCATTAGCTCTAATGACACTTTCAAATAAAAATTGAGAATTGGATAAATCATTTCTTAGAGATGAATATAATCGACTGTAGTTATCTTCAACTGCTCTAGTAAAGATAATGGCATTAAACAAAGCAGAAAGTTCTCTGTTAGAGATGGAACTTGCAATCTCAGCATACAAATTACGTTTCCAAAAGGAAATAGTATTAATTAATGCATCATCTAATGCAGGAATATTTGGGTTTGGTCTTTTGCCTGAAACCTGTTCAAATGCTTTACTTCTTAAATTATCTAAATTATCACGAGAAATACGGCGATAGTCTACAATTTTTTCAGGATAGCTACGGTTAAAAATATACAATATTTGTTCCGGCTCAATTTGAATATGCCAATCAACTAGGTTATTATAAGATATATTTAATAGACGCTTTTTCTCTTCATAACTTAAGTCTATATAACTTCTATGTAAAAAGGTTATAACAGCCTGTGTTTCTAATCCATGTTCAACAATGAGGTGGGCATTAGCAAATTCACTGATTGATGGGATTTCTAGGATATCGCTTGGTGTCCACCCAAAATTATATGCAAAATCATTTAATATTCTAGCACGATCAATACCTGACAGCACTGTTGTTGGTGATGTAAGTTGCATTACAGTGTTGTACAGACTAGACACGCTTAATACCCCTTTAGCTTAAACTATAAATTTGCTATAATAGACAATTTTACTCTTAAATATGACAGAACACAAGCTAGTGAACTTATCGTTATGCAATAGGGTAAATTGGCACTTTTAAAAGTTATGCAGTACATAAATACTATATAATTTATGGGTGAAAAAGTAAACTATAAATACTTTTTTCTTTGTAAAAACAGGTAGTTACGTAAGTATGAATAATTGTTTAATAAAGTTTCTGTTGATTTTGCTTTATATAAATCTCCAACTATAAGCTGATTCAGCTAAATAATCTGAATTAGCGAGATTTTTGGCTCCAACAAGATCCGATGGCTAGTATGCTTATGCTTAAAATGAACATAGCTCCCAGGAACACCTAAAAGTCAAGTCATAATGTCTGAGATTGCTGCCTAAATTGCGTCTTGTCACAGCACGAACAAATAATAATTCCTGATGTATTTATACTTACGTGCGGCTAAATGCAAAGGAATAAGAGAAAGTTCTAGACTGAATTTACTAATTATGAACCAGTTCAACAGTAGGTTGTTATTACACTTGTTACTAGCTAGATGGAGGAGAGAATAAAACAAGGACAACAAGAAGGTGAATATGCACTAACTACAGATCAACTGACGCGACGAATTAGTAAAGTTGAGCCTGATTTACAAGAAAAGAACGCATTTGTAAGCTATTTTTGATTCAACTAGTAAATTTGGCTGAAGCATTGTTAATTTATCGAATGCAGGGGAATTGCTCTTTTGGTTAGACAGCCTGGATAGTTATTAACTAACTACAAGAATGGTAAAAAAGTACTGTGATTGCCCATTACTCTATTTTTTGCACTCGATTAAGAGCGATCGCACACAAACATCTCTTTCGTCTTTAAACAAAAACTACTACTTGGTTTGTAAATATTTTAACTCTGTGAAGTTGGTCAGTAAATTCCTAGATTGACTTGACACAAATCATAACAGTAGTAAAATTTACAATAACCACACGAAAATCAAGGCAATAAAATAAAGTAGCGTACTTGTGCGTAACACCACAAATTATGCATACTAATAGTCAACATTCATCTGACAAAAACATTCCAGGTTAATACTATGACCTGGGAATGCTTTGATTTCATATCACTAAACTAAATTGTTGCGTTGAGATTTTATGGACAAAAGTCCACAAGATGGCAGTATTATCCTCCTCTAAGCTGGTGAGGCAGTCTCCCAGCGCGGGGGAGACATTAGGAGGTATCATGCTTACACAAGATATTCGCAATTCCCTCATTGATGCGACCGATTTAAACCAGCTCAAATGGGATTTAAACCGTTTACAACCTGTAGATGTAGGAGAGTACATTACACAATTGCCCGAAAAACAGCGGGCGATCGCATTTCGGCTACTCAATAAAGCTCAGGCAATTGATGTATTTGAATATCTGCCAACAGAGGTGCAGGAAGAACTGATAAATTCCCTGCATAATATCGAGGTAGTGCAACTTGTAGAGGCGATGAGTCCTGATGAACGAGCAGAATTGTTTGACGAACTGCCTGCTGGAGTCATCAAACGGTTATTGCAAGAATTAAGTCCAGAACAAAGGCAAGCAACAGCCACGATTCTCGGCTATCCAGAAGGTACGGCTGGGCGGGTGATGACAACAGAATATGTGCGGTTACGGGAGGGATTAACTGTAGGAGAAGCCCTAAGCAAGATCCGCCGTCAGGACGAAGACAAGGAGACTATTTACTATGCCTATGTCACGGACGACAACCGCACCCTGGTTCGCGTTGTTTCATTGCGTCAGTTGCTATTCACCTTTCCTGACGTTTTGATTCGAGATATTGCCAGCAATCGCGTACTTAAAGTGCGAACCGAAACGCCCCAAGAAGAAGTCGCCCAAATCATGAAGCGCTATGACTTAATCGCTATCCCCGTAGTTGACCGGGAAGACCGATTGGTCGGCATTATCACGATTGATGACGTGATTGATATTTTGGAAGAGGAAGCCACAGAAGACATTCAAAAACTGGCAGGTGTAAGTGGCGATGAAGCAGCTTTGTCTCCTCCTCAAGTTACCATTCGCAAGCGCTTGCCTTGGTTGTTGGGAATTATGGGATTGTACATAGGTGCAGCCAGTGCGATCGCACCTTTCCAATCTGTAATTGCTGCTGTTCCAGTGCTGGCAGTCATCATGCCAATTTTTTCTAACACTGGTGGTACTGTAGGTATTCAAGCATTAACGGTAACAATTAGAGGCTTAGGTGTAGGTGAAGTGACACCAAGAGATACTCTAAAAATTCTCCGCAAGGAACTTTTTGCTGGTTTCGGCACAGCCATAGCTTTATCCGTAACTATGTTTTTGCTTTCCTTAATTTGGGCACACCCTCAAGAGCGATGGGTAGCCTTAGTTGCAGGATTGGTCATGGCAACCAATACAATTGTGGCTGTGACTCTTGGTACTTTACTGCCAATGGGTTTGAAGCGGCTGAAGCTAGATCCTGCCTTAGTTAGCGGGCCGTTAGTGACAACCATGCTGGATACAATTGGATTCTTAACATTCCTCACCTTAATTTCCATCGCTTTGAAGGTTTTCCATTTACCAACTTAATCCCCAGCTCCAAAGAAGATGTATCTACTTTGATAGAGGACAGGTGGTATTATTGCCTCTGCATATATAAATTAAAAAGCTGTAGAAAAGCGTTGCACAGCACCTTTGTCAGGAGGCTAGCTCGTATCTCTACGCAGACCAATGATAGCTATTTATGCCTACTACCACCTGGAATCGTCATCACGTTCTCTCCTTAGCTGACTTCACTGCCGCTGAATACGATACTGTTTTGCAAACTGCTGCCAGTTTTCAGGAAGTGCTATCACGGCGGACGAAGAAAGTACCAACCTTGCAGGGACAGGTGGTGGCGAATTTATTTTTTGAACCGTCTACCCGCACTCGCAGCAGTTTTGAACTTGCTGCCAAACGCTTAAGTGCAGATACGCTGAACTTTGCTGCATCTACTTCTTCTATGACCAAAGGAGAAACAATTCTCGATACAGCGAAAACCTATTTGGCTATGGGAACTGATATTATGGTGATTCGCCATCGAGAAGCGGGAGTACCAAATGCGATCGCAGCTGAAATGAATCGTCTCGGTGTAAAAGTTAGCGTCCTCAATGCTGGTGATGGTCAACACGAACATCCTTCCCAAGCGCTGCTAGATTTATTTACCATTTGTACTCTGATTGACCCAAATCATCCCCGACTAGAACTTTTAAAGGATAAAAAAATTGCTATTGTTGGGGATATTTTGCATTCTCGTGTAGCGCGATCGAACATTTGGAGTTTAACAGCCAGTGGCGCTCAAGTGCATCTCGCCGCACCACCCACCCTTTTACCCAAGTTATTTGCCGAGTATGTCTTGGAGGAGTCAGGAGGCGAGAGAGCAGGGGGAGCAGGGGAGGCAGAGGAGGCAGGGGGAGAGGAAGTAGTATCAATATCTCCCTCATCCCAAATTCTCAACCGTCAACTCTTTCTGCATTGGCAGCTAGAACCCGCTTTACAGGATGCTGATTTTGTCATGACTTTGCGCCTGCAAAAGGAGCGGATGACTGCTCATTTACTGCCAAGTCTGCGAGAATATCATCAAATGTTTGGTATTACACGCGCAAAGCTGCAACTATGCAAGTCTAACGTCAAAGTTTTGCATCCAGGCCCGGTTAACCGTGGTGTTGAAATTAGCTCAGAATTGATGGATGATCCAGAATTTAGTCTCATTCAATCACAAGTTACCAGTGGAGTAGCCGTTCGCATGGCGCTGTTGTATTTGTTAGGCAGCGGCAAAGCTTCAGGAATTTAAAATTAAAAATTTACTGCTTGGCTAATACCATTTCCCAAAAATAATGATACAGATCCAAACCCAGAAACCTAGACTAAATGGGACTTTCTTAATTACGAATTACGAATTATGAATTACGAATTACGAATTGGTATAACTTGCAGCCGCACTAAGGAGTAATATCAGCTTCGCTAAAGCCGAGGAGTATCAAGTTCTCAGCACGGTTTGGAGCATTACCCTCCATTAAAAATTCATCAAGTTGCGGAGGCTCAACTGTAGTTTTAGATAGCATTGCATGTACCTGTCCGCGATGATGAATTTGGTGAACAAACAAATGAGCTAGCGTCCGATCGATGCGATCGCGTTTTATTCCCTGCTGAACTCGATCGAAAGCGATTTTTTCAATAATGCCTTCTGATGTCAAGCGATCGCACAACTGAATTAGTCTTCGATCTGCTGCGGCTTGAGCTTGCTGGAGTTCGATTACAGTTCTATAAGGTGTTGTATCCTTAAAAACTGACAATCCGAGATTACCGCCTTCTAGAGCATCTAAATTATACCAATCTATAATCAATATATGATTCAGCGTCAGTAAAATTGAGGGAAAAAAGCTCGTCCGTTTGGCTTCAAGTTCCGTTTGATTGAGTTTTGCACATGCATTTAACAGACGAAAGTTAGACCATCTATTGTTGCGTGCCATAATTTGAAAATGTTTGGCGATCGCATCGTTCATAAGAAATAGCTTTAATTACAATAGCAAATTCTTATTAAATCATATTTAACTTATTTTGCTTTTTAACCATTGCTATATAAAGGTTTCAGCTCTTGTAGGTACTTCGTTGTCATCTAACTAATTATCCTAAAAAGTTCAAATCTCATGTTTAAAAATAAAAATTTAATTTGACGATTTCACCTTTAAGCTTGAGTTTTCTCTATTTAGCTCAATCTTACTCGCTGATAGATAAACTATTTTGTTCTTCTGGCTCTAACTATAGTAAGAATATTTGCATCTAAGTTAAATCAGAAATTATTCCGCTTGTATGAGGACAAAATTCTGGAATTTGAGAAAATGGTACTGTAGAAATTTAGTAGTTGATGACTTCTGAAAGTATCAGAGGTAAAAAAACTATGAAACCAATATTTTTGACGACGGCAGCTTTATTTAGTACCTTAGTCCTGGCTACTCCTATTTCTGCCAAAGCAGAAAACATCAACACTGTACAGCGTTTGGTAGAAACGAGAGAATGTTCTGGATGTAATTTAGCAGGAGTAAACCTCAAAGGTACTCACCTAATAGGTGTTGATTTGAGGAACGCAAATTTAAAAAATGCAAATTTAGAAGGTGCTAACTTAGAAGGTGCTGATTTAACAGGTGCAAATTTAACAGGTGCAAATTTAACAGAAACCTTTGCCAATGGTACTAGCTTCAATAACGCTAACCTGACTAATGCCGATCTAAGCAATGCTAATTTACACAATGCTGAAGTAGATGGTGCTGTGATGATTGGAACTAAAATAAGTGGCGCTGATGGGTTTGATATCAATCTTGGTGTCGGAGGGGAAGAATGAATACAGACGCGATTAATCGCGTCTGTACAAAAGTTAAGAATTAGAAGTTAAAAGTAAAAACTCCCAACTCCTAACTTCTCAAACTTTAGTCGCCAGTAATCGATAGTTCATTAACCCAGACTTTAGGTGCCACTCCTCCTGGTGTTAACTCCACCTCTTTTTCTACATAAATAATTGACTTCAAGAGTTCCAAAAAATCACCAGCAACAGTTGCTGACTCAATGCTCGTCCTGACACCTTTGTTGATTATCCAACCATCGAAAGGCAAAGAGAAAGAGCCTTGTAAAGCTTTAACGCCTGCATGAAGAGCATGTAAATCATCAACAAAAATTACATTCTCAGCTGTTTCTAAGCTCAATTCTTGCTCAGGCATGGTCGCTGCAAAAACGTGATAAAAATTAGGACTGACACTGACTTTTGCACCAATACTTGCATTACCTGTTGGCTTAGTATTCATTCTTTTAGCAGTCCCAGCACTGTGGAGAAAGCTGGTTAAAACCCCATTTTCAATCAGCGAAACCTGACGAGTAGGTGTTCCTTCACCATCAAAACTTTCTGCACCAATATTTGCTGGGTGAAGCGCATCATCATAAACCGAAAGTAAAGAAGAAGCAATTTGCTTACCTAAATCATCAGGAGTAGATAAGCTTTGTTTGTCCAGAATGCTTTGAGCATTGAATAAATTAGAGAAAGCACCCAACAGACTTAAAAAAGCCTCCGGTGAGAAAACAACTCGATATTTGCCAGTCTTGATTTTCTCATAATTCAAGTGGCTGATAGTTTTCTCGGCAGTTTCTTTGATGCAACCATTAATGTCTAGATTATCTAGACTGCGGTTAATTCTAAAAGCGCCTGCACTGCGCGGTTTTTTTCCTTCTTCCTCAGTTTTGCTGTAGAGATAAACAGATGCCAAGGAGTGAGATTCGGTTCTGACTGCGCCGTCGCTATTGAGATAAAATCTATCAATATCTCTTTGGGCTAGGCCATTATAAGGCACTCCTTTAATTGCCGGATGAGCCACCAGTAGTTCTTTTTCCGCTAAGATCAGTTTTTCTATTAGTTCAGAAACAGGTGATTGGGGAGCTTTATCATGAGGTGTATTGGTAATAGGAATAGTAGCCTCTGGACTAAATTCAGGGACATTTTCCTTAACACCAAAGAAACTAGCTTCATAGGCAGTTTTCAAAGCTAATTCTAGCCCCTTGGGATCTACATCTGTGGTACTGGTGACACCCATTGTATTGTCTTCATTCCAAACACGAACAGTAACACCAGAGCGATTTGACGCTTTAACTTGTTTTGGCTCGCCTCGATCCACTTGTACGCTAGTTTCATCTACTGTTGAGCCATAAATGTCGAATTTATTAATGCCAAGCTTCTCAGCATTGTCCTTGGCATAAGTTGCAATTTCATTGATATTCGGCATAATTCAATTTGGGATTTTAGATTTTAGATTTTGGATTAAAAAAAGTAGATTTTCGATGTTAGATTTTAGATTTTGGATTTTCTCTGTTTTGTTTTTCTCGTAGCGTTTTTATTGACGCAACGGTCATAGCAATAATTTCGGTAGCTTCTTGCATAAGACTTTTCAGTTTTTCTGCTGTCATTAATCCTGATTCAACAAGAAGCTCTAACCAATAAAGTGTTTCATCAGCTTCTTCTTCCACGATACTGAGTTTAGCAATCAAATCGGCTACTGATTTAGACCGACAAGCTGCTCGATAGTTAGCACCTACAGAAGTAGCTGAACGCAACAATTGTTTGCTAATGATATTCAGCAGTTTTCGTTTGTGGCAGTGCCTCAACTAGACAAATAACTCGCAATGCAAGCTGCTTTGTTCTAGCCTTAAACTGTTGCTTGTTCACAATCTAAAATCCGTCTTGGAAAGTTTGCTACGGAGGGAAACCCTCCTGGCAACTTTCCGCAAAATCTAAAATCTAAAATTCTTTAGCGTCCACCTACAGTTATAGAATCAACTTTGATATGGGGTTGTCCGACTGTAGTGTAAATACTGCCACTAACGGAACCACAAAACCCAGGTGCAAGTTCCAAATCTTGGGAACACATGGAAATTTTATTCATGATTTCTTTGGCTTCACCGATGAGGGTGGCTCCCTTTAGTGGTTTGGTAATTTTGCCATTTTCAATTAAATAAGCTTCATCAACACTAAAGTTAAATTGGCCTGTAGCACCAACGCTACCACCACCCATCTTTTTACAATAAATGCCTTTATCAACAGAGGCAAATAAATCTTCAGTTGTATATTCGCCAGGAGCAATATAAGTATTACGCATCCGACTAGCAGCGGCAAAGGTATAATTCTGACGACGACCACTTCCAGTTCTGGGGTGTCCGGTGCGTGCAGAACCTGTTCTATCTGCTAAGAAGTTCTTGAGAACGCCTTTTTCAATTAAGAGAGTTCTTTGAGCAGGCATACCTTCGTCATCCATGTCAATTGTACCGAAGGCATTTTCAGCTCGCCCTTCGTCCCATGCTGTCAAACTTTCGTGGGCAATTTTTTCGCCTTTTTGATCTGCAAAGGGAGTGGTATTGCGTTCGATTTGAGTGGTTTCTAGCAGGTGTCCGCAGGCTTCGTGGAAGATGACTCCACCGAAGTGATTTGCCATGATAATCGGGTAAGTGCCTGATTCTACGTAATCTGCGTAGAGCATTTTGCCAGCGGATTCTGCTATTTGTTCGGCGGCTTGTTGATAATCCCAGGTTCTGAGGAAGTTAGCATCGCTGGTGTTACCAGCCCGTTCGCCGATGGAAGCGCGATTAGTACCATCAGCACATAGGAGATTAAATCCCACAGATTGGGTGAGGCGAATGTCACGGGCAAATGTGCCATCACTACCGGCGACTAAGACCTCTTGCCAATCCCGGAAATAGGTAGCGCGGCGCGATTGCACATGGTTAGCTTTTTGCTTGAGGCGGGTAGTACCATCAAGGAGGATTTCTCCCATTTCTCGAATGGAGCTACACAGAGGTAACCACCCATCTTTGCCTCGTTTGGTGGCGTAGTCTCTTAGTAATTCCAAATTAATTTCTGGTATAAAAGCATTAGGATTAGGTAGTTGTAATCCTAGGATAGAAAGACCTTTTTCTAAGGCGGCTTTCAAACCTGAAAAGGAAAGGTTATTTGTGCTAACGTAGCAATCAGCTTTGCCGCGAAATACTCTAACTCCGGCACCTGTAGCTAGACTTGGTGAAATACTGGTGATAGCGTCATCTTCTGCAAGACAACTAATATAGTTGCGACGCTCTAAGAAAAATTCAATGAAGTCTGCACCAGCGGCGCGTCCTAGTCCTAAAAGGGTAGCCAGGGGGGCTTCCCAGGTTTCATCGAATCGCTCCGATGTGGAAGAATATTGCAAATTGGGGAGTTGGTTCGATAGAAGTAGCGTACTTGTAAGCATGAATAGCCTCGTATGCTGGCATTATCAGAGATTTGACTAAAAAATCCTGGTGTGTTCACTCTAGCAAATTTACATCTTGACTAACTGCTTAAAGAGCATTTAGGCAGTAGGGTTTTCCGCCATATTATCTAACTGTTGTCTTGTAATTTTATTCAATATTCATAACCGCGATCGCGAATCAGCTTGATGAAGCTATCCCACGAATACCAGAATGTGGCAATCTGCTTTGCAAATAAGATGGGTGTATACTAGTATGCTAACAATAGCGCGATCGCAGTCTTTACTCTCACTGAATTGTGACAATGAAATCAGCCCCCAGAAGGAGGCCGATCGAGTTATGCGTTTGGAGCAAATAACTATTGAAGAAGAACTCAGAAGTCAGAATTCAGGAGTCAGAATCAATCAGTCGCGGGACTGAATCCCCGACTGATTGAAGACCACCAAATCTCCGATTTGGAGGGGGTCTTAAACCCGTTTATTCATTTGCCAGTCGCACAGAATTCAGAATGAATTCTGGCTCCTGACTTGTGAATTCTGTTTCGATAACTAATACTCAAAAGTCTACTGGCGAACCCCCAGGAAACCAGCTTGTTCGAGTGCCTTTTGCCCTTGGTCGGTAAGTAAAAGATTGGCATAGGCTTGACCAGCTTTCTGTTCTCGATCTTTGTTTTGCTTAATAATCACAAACAAGCTAGTAGTAATTGGATAGCTGCCATTTTTGATCGCTTCGGTATTGACTCGATTGCGCTGACGTGGGCACTGTTCGGGTAGTACCAAGGGTTCGCGATAGGGTGAAATTAGCTGTTCAACAGTGCGACCTAGTGGCAAAGGCTTCACACTACATTGCGACACTACTGCACGCGCAGAAGCGTAATATACACCACCAGGAGTTTTACTGAGTTGCCGCACAGCCTCTGTAGTAGAGTATACATACTCTATCTTAGAGTTAAAGGCTTGTTTGTCTAAATCAGTTTTTGTCGAAAATATTGCTGTGTCTGCATCCTCCGGTCGTTGAGAGAAAGGAGTGATGGGTAGGTTTGGCCCACCCACTTGTTTCCAGTTAGTAATCTGCCCTAAATAAATCTGCTGCAACTGTTTAATAGTTAACCCCGGCACCTTCAGCGATGGGTTGACTACCACGGCTATTCCATCAATGCCCACTTGCTTTTCCTCAAGTGTAAAGCCTCGCTGTCTGGCAATGGCTCGTTCTTCATCTGTGAGGGGACGGGAGGATTGAGCAAAGTCCAATTGTCCGTCAAGCAACATACGAATGCCTGAGGTAGAACCAGGGCTACCGTTAACGGGGTCTACGTAGCGTAATTGTAGTTCAGGGCGAGCGCTCTGAATTTGAGAATCTACTAATTGCCGGATAAATGCCCAAGCTGTACTACCACCGTAATTGAATGATTCGGGTGGGATATCAGCAACTGTTTCAAAGGTGGATGCACCTTCAGAGGTAGTGTCTAAACTGAGACTATTGGTAGTTTCAAGGCTGCTTCGAGTCAATAAATCCGGCTTCAGTAACCACCAAAGCAGTCCGCCAATAACCATAAGTGTCAGGACTTTGCCAATAATCAAACCTCTAAGAAAGACAGCGATATCTCCTTTAATTAGGGATCTTCTTTCGTTTGTATTGTCCATATCATTGTGTGGTTTATATTATTGACTTATATTATTTATCCTGATGGTCTTTTGAAATATAAAAGTTCAAAGAACATTTATAGCAATCCTAAATCTTTGTTAGAGAACTCTAAAAAATTAATTATCTTGCTTAAAGTTGTTAACTTTTGACAGTTGACTGCTGTTATCAAAATAATTAAGATGCCTGAATGATTTGATAATTGGGGAATCTTAGCTTGACAATTTTCATAAATAAAATAGGAGTCCCATATAACAACCAGTTGATAACTGGCAGATAATTAATCTTTTATAATGTTGCGATATGTAATTTGTCTATTGGTATTCTCTGCGATCGCACAATTGCTTTCGCAAACTCCTCTGTTGGTTGCGGATTTGACTATGGGAATATCCACCTGAACTAACGTTAAATCAACAAATTTTTCTATAAACCTCTTGAATTTTAATTGAGTGGGATTAGTTGGTAGTGATGTACTTGTAAAAAGTAATGTATAAATTAAAACTATTAGTACTAGACTTGTGAGAGTGCCAAGTCCTATTCCCAATAGCAAAAGAAAGTTTTTATAAGGTAGCAAATAGTCTTCATCAGGGTTTGTGTCTTTGTCAGCAGATTGTGAGGATGGTGACACAGCTTGAGCAGAAGTCAGCGCTTCCAAAGCTTCTGCGGCAGAGTGGTAACGCTGGCTATGGCGATCGCGAACCATTGTATCTAAAATATCTGCGAGGGATTGACTTACCTGTGCCTTGTTACGCCAGATAATTTCTCCTGTATTGGGATCTTCTTGTAGTTGGTTGGGCATTAAACCTGTTAAAGCTTGAATGCCAATCATGCCCACTGCATAAATATCACTGCAAAGCCTTGGCTTTCCCTTGGCTTGTTCGCTTGGCATATAGCCAGGAGTGCCAATAATAATCGTGGTACCAGATCCCAAAGCACTCATTTTCTTGATGCTCCCAAAGTCAATCAGCACAATCTTCCCATCAGAGTGTCGCCGCATTAAATTTTGGGGCTTAATATCACGGTGAATGATTTTGTGTTGGTGGACAAAGACTAATATTTCTAGAATCTGTTTCAATAAATTAAAGACTGTATTCTCGCTCAGACGTTGACCTGCTACAATCTCCTCTGTCAAGTCATGACCGTCAATAAATTCCTGGACTAAATAAAAATTTTCATTTTCATTAAAGTGGGCAAATAGTCTGGGAATTTGGTCGTGGTTGTTGCCAAGCTGATACAAAACTTCGGCTTCCCGAGCAAACAGGTTTTGAGCGATCGGTACAGCATCTGGATTAGAATCTTTTGGTTGAAAATGTTTGACGACGCAGTAGGGTTGCCCTGGTAAATCCAAGTCTAGGGCTAGGTAAGTATCACCCGAACCACCGCTCCCTAAAAGTTTAACAATCTCAAAACGATTCCGAAGTATTGTTTTGATGAGAGGGGACTGAGTTGTATGGCGTATTCTATCTGATAATAACTGGGTATTGCGAGATCCTTTACTCCTGAGAATTTTGATAGTGTCTAAGCCATTTTGAAGTGTTTGTTTGATGAGAGGATACCGACGCATCTGGCGTATTCTACCTGCTATATTACTGACCAGTCAAAGTTAGACTAAGGATAAGAATTATTTACCGCTGCGTTTTTTTATCTGAAGCAACAATTTCCCATACTTTCTATGCACTTTAAAGCAGTTCTAGGGGTTAGCAGCTTGATTGCTTGATTTGATACTTTTATAAGCATCTTAGTTTTATGCAATACATGCGAAAATTCTAGCAAATAATGAACATTCGCAAAAGGCACAATTACAACTGAGGAATTACCTTTCATCCAAGATATGGAAATTGATGGGTAGCAGAATTTTGGAGAATTAGCGTTATGGGGAAATGCAGTGCAAAACAGGACGCTAAAACGTTCAAAGCAGTCGATCGCACCAATATTGACTAAAAAAGCCCCCAAAAGGAGGCTTGTATTAAGTTATTCGCGTGGAGTGAACAACTAATAATTAATACTCACAGTAGATACAGTAATCCGAACAAAATAATCCAAATTACATCAACAAAGTGCCAGTAGATTTCAGCGGCTTCAATACCAAAGTGCTTTTCGCTACTGTAATGACCTTTAACGCGCGATCGCCACAATACGGCAACAATCGCTAAAACACCGATGGTAACGTGTAGTCCGTGGAAGCCAGTCAAAACATAAAATGCACTGGCAAATAAGTTGGTAGTCAATCCAAATTCTAGATGGGTGTATTCATACACCTGTCCTACCAAGAAAACAGCACCCATTGCCGCCGTGATTGCTAACCAAGTGCGCGCACCCTGTGTATCATTCTTTTTAATAGCAGTATCAGCATTGTGCATAACAAAGCTGCTAGCAATCAGATTGACGGTGTTAACTCCGGGTAGCAATAATTCCAACTCTGGCGTGCCTTCAGGGGGCCACGCAGGTAAGGTAGCACGGAAAGCCAGGTAAGCTCCGAACAACCCCATAAAAATCATCCCTTCAGCGATCAGGAAGACAATTAGCCCAAACAGGCGATGGTCTGGATGTTCTTCGTGATGACCAGCCGTTGCTTCTGCTGTGTGGTGATGATTCAGTTCAGTTTTCGCTGGGTCAATAGTTTGACTTTGCATGAATCTTTATAAGTAAATGGGGACTGGGCACTGGGGACTGGTGACTAGGGACTGGTGACTAGGGAATGGTCACTGGGAAAGAGTTTTCCCAATACTCAATACCCAAAACCCGATACCCAATACCTAGTCCCCAGTATCGAACTTATTTACGGTCTTCGGGATTGGCAGCAACCGCGGGATCTGGTTCTGCTCTTAACACGGAGTTGGGGCCGCCAGACAAGACTGGATTGGGGTCAGATAAGGGTACACCTTCATTAGCCTTTTCCAAGCCGTAGTCGTAGGGGCCTGTGACCAGTACTGGGGTTGTATCAAAATTCTCGATCGCTGGTGGTGAGGTTGTCATCCACTCTAAGGTTAGTGCCCTCCAGGGATTATTACCTGCTTTTTCTCCGTACAACCAACTCCAAATCGCATTGATAATGAAGGGGAAGGTCGAAACTGCCAGTATATAAGCACCATAGGTGCAAATTTCGTTGAGGAAGGCAAATTTCGGGTCATATTGGGCAACGCGGCGGTTCATACCCATCATTCCCAGCTTGTGCATGGGTAAGAAGGTCATGTTTAGACCAACTATTGTCAACGCAAAATGGACTTTACCCCAAAAATCGTTCAGCATCCGTCCCGTCATTTTCGGGAACCAGTGGTAAATCGCTGCATAAATGCCGAGAACACTACCACCAAAAAGGACGTAATGCAAGTGCGCTACGACAAAATAAGTGTCGTGAACGTGAATATCAAAGGGTACAGCCGCTAACATTACGCCACTGATCCCGCCAATCACAAAGGTACCGACAAAACCCATAGCAAACAGCATGGCACTGTTGAGTCGGATTTTGCCGCCCCACATGGTTGCCAACCAGCTAAAAATTTTAATTCCTGTGGGTACGGCAATGATCATCGTGGTGATCATAAAGAACATCCGCAACCAACCGGGGATACCACTGGTAAACATGTGGTGTGCCCAGACGATTAGTCCTAAAAAGCTGATAGCCAGGGAGGAATAGGCGATCGCTTTATAGCCAAAAATCGGCTTGCGAGAATGCACGGGGATCACTTCTGAAATTGCCCCAAAGAAAGGCAAAATCATGATGTAAACCGCTGGGTGGGAGTAAAACCAGAACATGTGCTGGTACACAACCGGATCGCCACCCCCAGTCGGGTTAAAAAATGTCGTTCCTGCCAATAAGTCAAAAGCCAGCAGAATCAGACCAGCTGCTAATACTGGCGTTGACACCAGCGTTAAGGCCGAGGTGGCAAACATCGCCCAGCAGAACAAGGGCAATTGATTGAAACCCATACCTGGGATACGCATCCTCAGCATGGTGACGAGGAAATTGATTGCCCCCAAAATTGATGATGTCCCAAGCAAGAGGACGCTCATAATCCAAATTCCCTCACCCACTTGACCTGTTACCAAGCTCAGGGGAGGGTAGGAAGTCCAACCCGCATCGGGTGCATCGCCGACTAGTAAACTGGCGATCAGCAACAAACCAGCAGGCGGAATCATCCAAAAGGCAACAGCATTCAAACGTGGGAATGCCATATCCTTTGCCCCAATCATTAGAGGGATCAGGAAGTTCGCAAAACCCGCGCCCGCTGGCACAATCCACAAAAAAATCATGATTGTGGCGTGCAGCGTAAACAAGCTGTTATAGACTTCAGGCGTGACAAAATCCACTTCTGGTGTTCGCAGTTCCGTGCGAACTAAGTCAGCTAAAACGCCGCCTATACAGTAAAAAATGAACGTGGTGACAAGATATTGAATCGCAATCACCTTATGGTCGGTGTTAAAGCTGAAGTAGTCTTGCCATTTTCTCACCGGTGGTTCTTCACCATGAGCGGGGATGTTGGCAGTTTCTTGCAACTGAGCTTGTGTCATAGGAGTGCTGAGTATTGAGTAGAGACGCGATTAATCGCGTCTGTACAAGAGTCCTGAGTTGTTGCTTTTGACGTGGACTCTTGACTATTTGTGAATTTGATGTAGCATCTCTGGCTGAATTCCCATGTCCTTGGTGTAAGGAGCGAGAAATTCATTTGGGGATAGATCTGCGGGGTTCACAGCAACGGCTTGGTTAAGCGTTTCTTTGCTGGCAACTAGCTGCTCTTGCATCCATTTATCAAATGCTTCTTGTTTTTCAACTACCACCTGTGTTCTCATTGCACCGTGGTACGGCCCACAAAGTTCAGCACAGATGAGGGAATAATCACCCTCTTTGTTGGGCGTGAAGCGAATCTCGCTTTGCCTACCGGGGATCGCATCCTGTTTCAAGCGGAATTCTGGCACCCAAAAGGCGTGGATGACATCGTTGGCTGTCATATTAATTTGCACTTCGCGCCCGATGGGAACATGTAATTCACCGGTGGTTACACCAGTTTCAGGATAGGTGAAAAGCCAAGCGTACTGTAGACCTGTGACGTTGACCGCTAATTCTGGTGGTTGGTCTGCTTTTTCAGGAGTTGGGCCAATGGTGGGCGAAACCACACCGACACCAGGAGCATTCCGCTTTTGGGGAATTTGGTCAGCGTTGCGGACTGCTGCGGTGGCTGGGTCTTGCATCGCCTCATCGGATTTTTCTTGATTGAGGTTGGGTTCTGTGCTAGGTTGCGTATCGTTTAAAGTTGCGGCGAGAGCAGTTCCTGCACGCTGTGCGAACGCAGCTCCTGGCATCTTCATCGACATATTCTGAGTAATCGGGGCTTCATGAACAGCATGGGGGTTAAAGCCACCAATTTCGTTGTACACATCAAAGCTGTAGACAGAAATGCCGATAACGATAACTGCTGGGATCGCCGTCCAGAGTATTTCTAGAGGCACGTTGCCTTCAACTGGAGGGCCGTCTTCATTGTCACCTGCACGCTGACGGTATTTAATTGCAGAGTAAATTAAGACACCTTCAACTATCAGAAATATACCTGTGGAAACGATCATCATCGCGTTGAATAGACCATCTACCAAGACGGCTTCATCTGAGGCGGCTGTTGGCAACAGACCGTGATTTTGACCATACCAAAGGCTGACTAGCGTTAGCCCAATGCCAATGAGTAATGTCCAGATCGAACTTGGAATCTTCACGGTTTACTTAAATTAATTTACTACGTTATCTCAAAGCGACTCACTTACTAAGGTAGTCTAGGCTAGAAGACATTGAGTCTACTGGTCTGAAATTTTTATTAATTTTTTTGGCTAATTTACTAATCTTGAGTAAAAGAGACTTATTAGATACTGCCAAGAATAGACGTACATCAGTGAGAAAATTTAAGGAAAAATTTAGGATAGCAAAATTAACAGCCATTTATCATCTGTGACAACTTGAAAAATACCTAAAGCTTCAGGCTAAAACTAGCTGGAGTGCTTCAAAGTATAAGTGAAAGCTAAATTTATTAACCTTAGTCTGTACGCTAGGGTAAAGATGGATCGGTACTAAAAATTGAGGATTTTCCAAGCCTTACCAAGAGCGGGCAAAAGGTATTGTTCATGAACGAAATTGTCCTAGAACAACAAAATGAAGCGGCAGCAGAACAGCAAAAGCCCAAGGAAGTGATTCGTCGCTTGGTGTGGAGGATGTGCATCGCCACCTTAATTTTGATGGCAATAGGTAGCGCCACCCGCGTGATGAATGCTGGACTCGCTTGCCCTGATTGGCCTTTGTGCTACGGGGAACTAGTGCCAGCCAAGCAAATGAATTTCCAAGTGTTCTTAGAGTGGTTTCATCGATTGGATGCCGGTTTAATTGGAGTCAGCGCGATCGCCCTGTTTGGTTTATCTTGGTGGCATCGTCGTTCTTTACCCAGTTGGCTGCCTTGGGCATCCACATTCGCCCTGTTTTTAATCGTCTTTCAAGGCGTTTTGGGTGGACTCACCGTCACCGAACTGTTGCGGTTTGATATTGTCACTGCCCACTTAGGAACGGCACTGTTGTTTTTCACAACGCTGCTGATTGTCGGCACAGCACTCACCCCCTATCAGGGTACTAGAACCGTTGGAAATTTGCCTTGGGTAGGTTTAACTGCGGCGATTTTAGTTTACTTACAAAGTCTATTAGGTGCTTTGGTAGGGTCGCGCTGGGCACTGCACCAATGCTTTGGCGGTTCTCAACTTTGCAGTGTGATGTACAGCCATATTTTCGGATTAGTACCGCCAACTGTAGCTACCTTGGCAGTGGTATTTATTTCCTGGCGTACACCAGCATTGCATCCAGCTTTGCGGCGACTAGCAAATATGGCTGGTGTATTGTTAGTTTTACAAATCCTGTTGGGATTTGCGACTTTCCGGTTACACCTGCAAGTCGAGCCACTCACCGTCTCTCACCAAGCTGTAGGGGCTGCTTTGCTAGGAAGTTTGGCGGCTTTCACAGTTCTGGCACTGCGTGACTGGGCTGCTAGTCGTGAAATTGACGCTTATCCTGCCGGATTAACAGCAGTTGGTACAACTACACAAACAAATGGATCGAATCCATAACTGGGTACTGGGTACTAGGGACTAGGAAAGAGATATAGTCATAAATTTTCCTAATTCCTAATTCCCGATCCCCGATCCCCAGTCTCAAACAGCGAACTTGACATCACATCTAGCACCAAAACCTAGCAACTAGAAGTGGTGGAACCATCTAAACCCTCACCCTAACCTTCGCCTGCACTCCAAGAGACTACAAATCAGTGACTCTACAAATAAAGCTGTTAGTAGCACTCTTTCATGAAAACTGCAACGGCGAAGATTGCGACCCAAGCAGGTGCAAAAAGTCTGTGTTTTCGCTCAATGTTAAGAACCAGACCGAGCAGGGGCTGCACATAAGTTATTGAAAAATAAGGAAGTAGAGTCAACATGATTGAGACTAATGTCTCTCGCCACCACGAAACTTTTCTCCAAGTAGTTCAAAGCTACTACCAGTTAACGAAGCCACGGATTATTCCGTTACTGTTGATTACCACTGCTGGCAGTATGTGGATTGCTGCTAAGGGAGAAGTAGACCCATTGCTGTTGCTAGTAACTCTTACTGGTGGCACGTTGGCTGCTGCTAGCGCCCAAACTATTAACTGTATCTATGACCGAGATATAGATTATGACATGGAGCGGACGCGCCACCGTCCGATGCCTGCTGGTAAGGTGCAGCCGCGTGATGCTTTGATTTTTGCGATCGCTCTGGCTGTGATGTCCTTCACGCTGCTGGCAGTGTTTGCTAACCTTTTAGCCGCAGTGTTGGCATTTTCGGGGATCGTATTTTATGTTTTGGTCTATACCCACTGGCTAAAACGCCACAGCACCCAGAATATTGTTATTGGTGGGGCAGCTGGGGCAATTCCGGCATTAGTGGGTTGGGCAGCTGTCACAGGGACTTTAAGCTGGGCAGCATGGTTGATTTTTGCGATCGTCTTTTTGTGGACACCGCCTCATTTCTGGGCATTAGCTCTGATGATTAAAGATGACTACGCAAAAGTTGGAATACCAATGTTACCTGTGATTGAAGGTACTACAGTAACAGTGAAACAGATTTGGTACTATACGCTGATCACAGTCACAGCAACTCTGTTATTGGTTTATCCCTTGCACGCAAGTGGAATTTTTTATGCAGCAGTCGCCCTGAGTCTGGGAGGATTATTTATCCACAAGTCTTGGCGCTTGTTGCAAAATCCAGAAGATCGTACTGTAGCTAGAGATTTATTTCTTTATTCCATCTCCTACATGATGCTGTTGTGCTTGGGCATGGTGGTTGATAGCCTGCCGATTACCCATCATTTGATTAGTGCAGCGATAAATCTAATTGTTTAGGGCATGGATGAAAATGCGATCGCGTTGAGAAAAGGCGCGATCGCTCTTGTTCTACCACTTTTAAATATGAAACCAAATTTTAATGAAATGAGCCTCAAAGAATTACGAGTCTATGTGCTGGCTCATCAAAACGATAACGAAGCTTTCTATGCTTACATGGATAAGTCAAAGACAGAAGAAAATTGGGTAACAATGCCACCTTTGAATTCAATGGATGACTTTGACAATTACCCTGAGTTTCTTGAGAAAATTGCTAAAGACGTTAGAAGGTAAAGTATAAGCTTTAAATAGTCAGGCGATCGCGTTAATAAAAAGGTGCGATCGTATTTTGAGAGATTTAACCAAAAATTTTATTAATTTTCAGCAATACGCTTCAATTCTTAAACATTGCCTAAACGCACATGTTTATTCTGTTTTCTGCCATCCTTCAAAAGCGGCTAAAACTATTTTAACTACAGGTTGAGCTACTATCATCTCTTCCAAAGCTTGAGTAGCACCAGCTTTAAGCGCTCCAAGTATACGGTCTTTTAGAGTTTTATTTTTTTCTATTTCTTCAACCGCTTTAGCTGCTACTACCATTTTTTCGGTATTTGTTGTACTGGGATAAGTCTGCTCAATATTTTGAATAAGTTGTTGAATTTCTGCTGCGGCTGAAGCAAGATTTTCCTTTTGTTGGGGTGTTGGGTTGGTAACTTTACTCCTAATTTGAATAGATTTAATTTTCTCTGTATCCGAGAAAATCTCATTCTCTTGAAAAGAACCATCTCTATATATTAAGATTTGGTCACGTTTGTTAATCTCGCTTTTGAGTCGTAACAGCGATCGCACTCTTGCTAGTAGTTCGTTCATATCCAGTGGTAAACCAATAACATCGTCTGCTCCAGCGTCGAATCCTTTAATGATGCTGGATCTGTCAGGAAAAGCAGTTATTAGCAGAATTGGAATATAAGAGAGATTGGAGTTATTACGAATATGATGTGTAAGCTCGTAACCATCCATTTCTGGCATCCTGACTGCAAGTAATATTAAATCTGGTGGTGAAGTTTCTATTGTAGATACTACAGTCATACTACTGGTTGCTGTGTCCACTTGATAATTCCAACGTTCCAGAATAGCTTGAAGTGCAACGATGGTAGCAGGCTTATAATCCACAACCAGAATGCGAGCTACGGTAGTAGATGATTGTGAAGAATTCAAGCTAGTTGGGGATTGAGCAATAGAGCTAAATTCGTCAACAGAACTGGTTATTTGTTCGGGAATTGGCAAGTTTACTCCAGCAATACGTAATTGAGGCTCTGGGTTTGCTAGTAAACTTATCATCTCGGCTGTTGCAGGTTCTTGTTTACTACGGACAAAGTTTGCCATCCCACGAGCATAAATTAGCAGTGGCTTAAACTCAGCAAGTGGTTCTGTAAACGTCTCCATTAGGGATGCCATACGAACCCACTCCGCTTTTTCCTCTAATTTCAATTGTGAAAGAGTTAATGCCAATTCATGTGCTGCCTGACTTGGGCGCGTATAAGCTAACGCTGTCCACCTCTGAGCCTGAGCAAAATCACGCATATCGGGATCGTGGCTCTCAAGCTGTTGCCGCACATAAGTAAGTAAAAAATCAGACAGTTCATTAATCCGCTTTTCGCCAAAACGGGGATCTGCTTTCAACTGTTTCAACAGGGCATTTCGTACTGCTGTATTCATCTCATAGAGTTCATGCCCTACTTCATCACAGAGACTAGAAAGCAGCAGATCCGCCACAGCCATCCAAGGAATACTTAGTACTTCACCATCAATATCTCTTTGAAAATTCGCCCACAAGCGGTAAAGCAAATCTGGTGTAAGGGCTAACGGGAAAGCAGCATGGTAAGCCAGATATAGGTGCGCTTCTCCGAAGCGTTGACCAAAAGATTCAATTCGATGACTAGCAACTTCTGGCTTCATGCTCTCTACCCTTAAATACTCTCAGTTAGATTAATTACAGCCCTTACCTTAATTGTGCATTGATTCCCCGACCTCGTAACACATCGATCGCACCATCAAAACCCTGTCGGCTAACTTCAAACATCGGCACTAAACACGCAATTTCTCCCGCTGTAGTGCCAAACCAACGGTCTGTTGCCATAGGATTTAACCATGCAATATAACGCGATCGCTGTTTTAGTTGCTCAAGAAATTTTTGGGTTAACTCCAACCGTTCTAAACTAAAACCGCCTCGTGCTGCTCCTCCATCACTAAAAATTAATACAGCGGAACGCTCCGGGCGCAACTGAGCTAGAAAATCCGCGACAGGTTCGGCTTTTTGGCGCGTCTGGTCATGGTAAAGATACTTAGTTGGGCAATTATGAAAGTAATAAATACTAGCTTTTCCTAAGCGTCCACCTCGTAATGCCGTCTCAGCTAATCGCTGGGATAAGGCGTGAAAGGGAACCATCGATCCCTTATGGTCAATCAGTAACAGCAGTTCAGTTCTATTTACCCGACTGGGCATCAGTACAGGCTTTAGTAAAACTCCTTGGCGTACCACTTGCTCAATAGTTGCCTCTATGTCTAACTCTGTGAGCAAACCTTGGCGTACCATTCGCCGTAGATGTCGCCAGCTTTGTTTCATCTGCCGCCGCGTCACCGGAAAATATTCGTCAGTTTGGGTGAAGCGATTAACAGTAATTTCCTCATTGCTTTGAGTAGTAATATGTACTGCTTCAGCTACTTGCATTTCATCCTGTACTTCCATCAGTTCCGATGAAACGGCCACAGTTGCAGGTGTTGTATTTGGTGGCTCAGATGAATAATTACTCTCACTTTCTATCGTTTCTTGCGTAGGAGAAGGAGAGATAGTAGTTTTATCTTCTTGCTTTGTAACAGAGAGCTTTACAGGAGTTGTTACCTGCTGAAAGTGATAATTGAAGAGATGTTCTTCATCCTGAGATTTTACCCACAATGTACGGCACAGTTCTGCTAACGCTTCTTGGTCAGCTGTGCCAAAGCCTTTCTGTAAAGCTGTCAAAACAAGACGGTATTCATCAATACCCAATGGTAAACCTGCCTCGCGCAGTCGTGTAAAAAGGTCGAGTAGTGGTAGTTCTTCTTGGGGAGATTCTATCTTCATGCTTCAGACTGCGATCGCATTTGTTCGCCATAGCGGCGATAATCATCCCAACTCTTCAGCAACACCCCAGGATACAAAAGTTCAGTTTTCAACTTGCTGAGAATTTCATCGTTTTGATGATGGCTAAGAATCCGCACCCAATCCATCAATTCGCTGGTACTGACCTTTTTACCAGCTTCGCCCTTGTCTCGCCGCATTTCTTCACGCAGTTCTAAAAAGCGGTCAATAATTGCGTCCACCAATTCCACAGGTGAAATTGAAAACCTAGTCTTAACAATATTGATTAACTGCTGACGTTCGGGAAATTTAACGTAGTGAAACAAACACCGACGCAAGAAAGCATCAGGCAAGTCTTTCTCGTCATTACTGGTGATAAAAACAATTGGTATTGCTTTCGCCTGAATTTTCTTGAGCGGACTGTTGTGTTTTACTTCTGTGACTTCAAACCTTTGCTCATCAAGCTCTAGCAACAAGTCATTAGGAAAGTCAATGTCGGCTTTATCTATTTCATCAATTAACACGACGGTGGGCTGTTCGTTGCGAAAGGCACGCCCTAATGACCCCCACTCTACGTAGGCATCTGCATTTTTTGCTTGCACTGCGGCTTCTTCATCTATTTTGGAAGCTGCAAGTTGAGCATCCCGTAATCTGCCCACAGCATCATAAGTGTAAAGACCATCTCGCGCCCGACTGGTAGATTTGATGTACCAAGCTTCATAAGGCAAACCCAACTCATAAGCCACTGCACGAGCTAATTTTGTTTTGCCACACCCTGGTTCTCCTTTCAATAGTAAGGGGCGTTCGAGAGCGATCGCTAAATTCACTGCTTCTACCAATTTTTCACTCGGCAGGTAGGGATACAAAATTTGCCCTGTCTGCGGATCTTGCTCTCCTGCCTGGGGCTGCACCTTTCCCGTATATTTCAATTGTTTTCTGTCTACAGTTCCAGCCATCTGCTCGTTCCCTCATCGTGCAAATCACAACCCCAAATGCCGCAGATACGTTTCATGACTAGATCGGGAACTCCATGATTACCGTCTTGCAAAATAAACTTGACTGTGTATTCCACATAATTTTCCTGGGTAATAAATTCATCAGGCAGATCCTCGACTAGAGATCTAACCCATTCAGTTAATATATCCACTGGAAATTGGGACACCATTGGTAATCGAATAGGAATATGAGGTTCCCAAGTTGAAGTATATTCGTCGATGCACTCAAAAGTTGAATTGATAACACAACCGTTGTAGTCAACTAGAAACATCAGCAACTGGCAACTGTTTGTCTGATATAAATGTTTTTTTGCTACTTTCACTAAAGGTAGCCAGAAATCTTGAATGAATTGATTAATATCATTCAAACGGTCTAGATCGTCGAATAGCAGGATAACATGCTCTGTTTGCAATCTTTCGCAAACCTTAATAGCAATCTCATCAGGTGAATCATCATAATTAGCACCAAATTCACGCCCCAACTCTCGCCACAGCGCACTGACATCTCGCCTACGAACTCTACAAGATAACTTTGTTTTCAGTAGTGGAAAGCTTGTTTTACCCTGCATCATGACACCTATCAGGCGCTTCAGAAGTAGTTGTAAACTACACTCTGTATCTTCCGAAGAGCCATGAATTACAAAAGCGGCAGCTTGTTTTGTTTTTAGAAAGCTCCGGAATAAGCGCACATGGTCAATGTAATCTAGCCCTAATAGGACTTTGTAAAGTGTTTCTCTCTTAAAAAGCTCATCACTAACAGATTTCGCAGCATCCTGTTGTTTATTTCTAGTAAGGAAGTTTTCAGCCTGTTCAATCTCCTCTTCCAGTTCTTGAAGCTTCCAATCTAGTCCCTTAAGCTGAACGTCTTCTTCCTGAATTTGCTGTTCTAACTGAATCTTTACGGATGTACTGGTTTCTATTGCTAAACTTGTGCGTAGTCGCTTTACTTTATGATTACGCTGTTTCCATTCTTCGTGAAGACTATCATATTTTTCTTTTAACCTCTCGACTTTATTAAGTAAAAGTTGAACGGTGGGCATTGTCTACTTTCTTTGAGCAATTTACTGTAATATCTGCTCAATTTTGTCTAGCTCGTTAGCCAGACTTTCTAATTGAGCCTCTTCATCATGACGTTGCTGTTCTAATTGAAATTTAATCGTCACACTTGTCTCAATAGCAAGAGCTTCCTGTATTCGCGTGAGTTTCTTGTGCCTCAGGTTCCATTCAGCCTGAAGGGTTTCTAGTTGCTGCTGCAATCGTTGCTTTTGTCGTGGATTTATAGTCATTGTTTTATTTGAGACTATCTGCTGTATCTCTGTGACTTGAGACACTGGGCTTTGTTTTGTATGTAGAACTGGAGTCAAATGTTCTGAGATGCCTTGCAGTCTGATTTCTACACAACCGAACTTATAAGCTTTATCTATCGTCTGCCCTGCTGCCAATGCTTTGTAAAAACCAACAGCAAAAGCGATCGCGGCTTTGTCTCCAATTGCCTTATTCATACCAATGACAAACGGAATATGTTCTGCGATCGCTTTTGCTTGGGCTTCGGAATCACAAGCATTCAACAGCACACAATTTATGCGATCGGCTACCAATTCAAATAACGCGGCTAAAGCTTCAGATTTCACAGGCTGGTATTTTCCCAGTAAATCTTCAAAGCAAAGCTCACCTGTACCTGTTCCATGTCCAGAGAAATGCACTATTTGCGGCTCAACATCAAATATTGCTTGGCTGATATCCCCCGGACGCACAGATTCACGGGATTCTAAAACAAATTTATCTCGCTCTTTCGCTAGTTGCAGTCGCTCGCGAATCTCACGTAACTCTTCTCCTATGCGTAATCGCGCCGCATCACTGGGATCTGCTGCTAGAAACAGAATTTTGATTTTATCGGCACTGTTCATCTAGGCGATTAACCTGAAATTTAATGATTTTGCAGGTCAAGGCTAGAATTATCACATCTTTTCTGCTGCTATTAATGAAATCGCTTAATTAATTTTATGTTGCTATTTAAGTTGAAAAGTACCTAACCTGAGTTCGGGTTAAAGATAAGAAGGTAAAAGCCACTCCAGTTGAAGGCTAGGTTTCTTAGGTTGATGAGAATAAGCGATTAATCCGCACAAAACGTTAACACAAAAATTAACTGGGCTTCGATGTCTGGAATGTT